>CAYMZL010000094.1:0-7569 GCA_964394825.1 uncultured Dehalococcoidia bacterium
CCTGCTCCAGGGCCCGGACGTACTTCACCGGCCCGCCCCAGTCCTTCAGGTTCACTATCGGGTAGACCACCAACTGTCCCGGCCCGTGGTAGGTCACCTGGCCGCCCCGGTCGGTCTCGTGGACCGGGACTCCTCTGGCCGCCAACTCTGCCTCGGGCAGCAGGATGTCGGACTGCTTGCTCAGACGGCCCTTGGTGTAGACGTGGGGGTGCTCCATCAACAATAGGGTGTTGGGTTCATGGCCAGAGTGGACCTTTTCCACCAGCGTTAGTTGCAGGTCGCGGGCTTCGAGGTAGTCCATATCGCCGAGCCAGACGGCGCGGCAGGGGGTCTGGGGAGGCATGTTGGTCTAGTAGCCTAGTAGATCGACGTGCCGGGGGCCATGGCCTGAAGCTTAGACTTAACCGCCGACAGGAACCCGCTGGCCTCGGCGCCGTCGTTGATGCGGTGGTCAAAAGACAGGCAGATGTTCATCATCGACCGGATGGCGATGGCATCACCTGACTCCGCGGGGATGACCACGGCCCGCTTCTGGATGGTCTCGGTGGTCATGATGCCGGCCTGGGGGTAGTTGATGATCGGCCCGGAGATGTAGGAGCCCAACGCCCCGGTGTTGTTCAGGGTGAAGGTGCCGCCCTGGACATCGTTCAAGGTCAGCTTCTTGGTCCTGGCCCGGTCCGCCAGGTCCTTGGCGGCCGCGGCCAGTCCGGCGATGCTGAGTTGGTCGGCGTTGTGCAGCACCGGAACAATCAGCCCGTCGGGCGCGGCCACGGCCAGACCCAGGTTCACCCGGTTCTTGAGGATGATCTTGTCTTCGCCCCACGATGCGTTCATGGTGGGGACCTCTTTCAGGGACTCCACCACCGCCTTGATAACGAAGGGAAGGTAGGTCAGGGCGACGCCTTCTTTCTGCTCAAACTCGGCCCGCACCGAAGCCCGCAACGCCACCAGACCGGTCACGTCCACTTCCACCGTGCTCCAGGCGTGGGGTATGTTGCTCACGCTCCGGACCATGGCCTCGGCGATCATGCGCCGCACCGGGGTCAGCGGAACGTGGGTCTCCTGGCCGTCGGCTGATGGTTGACCTTCGGTCTGGGGAGCCGGGGCCGCGCCGCTTCCCACGAACTTCAGAACGTCGTCCCGGGTGATGCGCCCGCCCAGGCCGGTGCCCTGGACCTGCGAAACGTCGACTGAGTGTTCCTGGGCCAAGCGCCGCACCGCCGGTGACAGACGCGTCTGACCAGAGGAGGCTGCCGAAGGGGCCGCAGCCGCGGGTGTGGCCGAAGCAACCGAGGCAGGGCGGGAGGCCGGTGTGCCGGCAGGCTCGGCGATCTCGATGGCCGCGCCGCCCGTCGGGCCCACCGGTGTTACGTCCTTCAGAAGATAACCCGTGGTTCCCGGCGAGGCCGGTTCGGCTGACGGCGCCGTTTCAATCTCAATTGACGCGGTTACCGGTTCGGCCCCCTCTGGGCTTTCGGCGGTGGCCACCTCGGCGATGGGCGCGCCCATGGGCAGTGTCTCGCCCTCCTCGGCTAGTAACCTGACTATGGAGCCATCGACCGGCGAGGGGACCTCCATGGTCACCTTGTCGGTGATGATCTCAACCAGGGGCTCGTAGCGCTTCACGGTGTCACCCGGCTGCTTGAACCACTTGCCGATGGTCCCTTCCACCACCGATTCGCCGACGTGGGGCAGTTCGATCGTTACTGACATAATCTAGTACGCCGCCAGTTTGCGGAGGGCGTCCGCAATCTTGTCTGAGGTGGGCATGTAGGCGTCTTCCAGGGTTTGGGCGAAGGGCATGGTGGGCACGTCGGGCCCGCAGATCCTGGCGATGGGCCCATCCAAGTATTGAAAGGCCTGACCGGCCACCAGGGCCGCGACCTCAGCGCCCACTCCGCCGGTGATGTTGTCCTCATGCACGATGGCCAGCTTACCCGTTTTCTTCACCGACTCAAGAATGGTCTCGGTGTCCAGTGGTGTCAAAGTTCTCAGGTCGACCACCTCCACGTCAACGCCCTCGGCGGCCAGTTCTTCGGCGGCCTCGAGACAGAAATGGAGGGTCAGACCGTAGGACACCACCGTGATATTGCGGCCCGGACGTTTGACGTCGGCTTTGCCAATGGGCAGGGTGTACTCCTCGTCGGGCACCTCGCCCCGCACCAACCGGTAGGTCTTCTTGTGCTCCAAGAACACCACCGGGTTGTTGTCGCGGATGGCCGACTTCAATAGGCCCTTGGCGTCGTAGGGCGTGCTGGGAGCCACCACTTTCAGTCCGGGCGTGTGAAAGAAATGGGTCTCCACATTCTGGGAATGGAAGAGCCCGCCCCTGATCCCGCCTCCGTAGGGGATGCGAATGACCATGGGCACCTGTACCGCGCCGTTGGTGCCGTAACAGGTCCGGGCCGCTTCCCCGATCAATTGGTTGACGGAAGGCCAGACGAAATCGGAGAACTGGACCTCTGGGATGGGGCGCATCCCCTGGAAAGCGGCGCCCAAGGCGATACCCATGATGGAGGCTTCGGCCAAAGGCGTGTCAATGACCCGGTCCGCGCCGAACTCCTCGGACAACCCCTGAGTGGCCAGGAACACGCCGCCCCTGACGCCCACGTCTTCGCCCATGACAAAGACCTTGGGGTCGCGCGCCATCTCTTCGTGAATGGCTTCCCGGACGGCTTCTATCACGCTCTTAACGGCCAAGATTACTCCTACGGACTGTAGACCAAATCATGCAGGTTAGACTCGTCCGGCGGGCTTGATGCTTCGGCGACGTCGGTGGCCTCGTCCGTCGCCCTAAGGGTCTCGGCCGCGATCCCGTCCACCTGTTTCTGGGTAAGGATCCCTTCTTCGATCAGGGTCCGGCCCAGAGTTATCACCGGGTCCCGTTCCCTGGCTTTCTCCACCTCGCCCTCGGGCCGGTAGCGGCGGTCGTCGTCGTCGGTGGTGTGGGACATGAAGCGCTCGACGCTCATCTCCAAGAGCACCGGGCCTTGGGCGCGGGCGTGGATGATGGCCTCCCTGGTGGCCTCGTAGCACTGGACCAGGTCCATGCCGTCCACCGCAAATCCAGGGAACCCGTAGCCGGCGGCCCTGCTGGCGATCTCTTCAATCGCCATTTGACTGGTCTGTGGTGTTGAGATGGCGTAGCGGTTGTTCTCGCAGATGAAGACCACCGGCAGTTTGTGGACCGACGCGAAGTTCATGGCCTCGTGGGTCTCGCCCTGGCTGGTGGCCCCGTCGCCGAAATAGACCAGGACCACCGTTTCGCCGCCCGACATGCGGCAACCCATGGCATAGCCCACCGACTGGGTCAGCCCCGCGGCCACCACGTTGGAGATCTGGATGATTTTGTGGGGCAGGTCCGCGCCTTGGAGCGGGAATTGGCGCCCGTTGCTGTAGGGGTCTCCGGCTTTGCCCATAAAAGACATCATCACCTGCACCGGCGTCAGCCCGGCGGCGATCTTCAGGGCCAGGTCCCGGTAATAGGGAAACAGGAAACAGTCGCCATCTTTCTCGGCGGCAAGAAGACTGCCCAGTTGGGCGGCTTCGTGGCCCTGGCTCGAGGCCGCGATGGGCACCTTCCCCTGGCGGTTCAGTGCCCAGATGCGCTCGTCCAGAGAGCGCGCCTGGACCATTCTGGTGTAATAATCCACCAGGTCGGCGGCCTTGAGTCCCTTGGGAAGTGGGGGTTTGGAACGCGCCGCAGTGGCGCTGGTGCCGCCGGACTGGGTGGGGGTCGTCCGCTTCCTCGGCATTGCTGCTCCCTATCCAAGACGGCCCAACCGCCTCAGAAAATAGAATGGGGGCCGGTGAAAAGCCCCCTGTATGATGCCCGATTATTGGCGCGGCCGGGGCGCGGCCGTCTGCATCCGCGCTTATTCTTACGTCTGGCTGGTCCCACGATTATATATGGCGTAAAGGGGCACGGCAAATCTCCGCCGAAGCTGGTTTACGCTGGTTCCGCCTGCGGGGTCAGGGCCGCGGCCGGTGGTCCGGATATGGGCCATTCGAAGGGTCAACGGGCCTAAAATGGGCCAAATCGAGGCAAAAATTTCAAAAAAAGAAAAATTCAAATTGCCCCGATTCACCATTGACATTTTCCCGCAGATGTTGCTAGTGTCCCAATGTCACACGGGAAAGGCAGCAATGTTCCGGTCCACCGGGACCGAAACGGAAGGCGCCGGTGCTGGGAAATAGTTCCAAATCCCATCCGGTCAAGATGACGGCCACTGCCGCAGGTGGCCAGTAGATAACCGGCAAGACCATCTACGGGACGGGTCTTATCAAGGCCTGACCGTAACCCCAAGTACCCAATCTGGCCCGGCGATTTTCAATTAGGGCGTTAAAGTCCCTGGGTTCACTATTGCCTTTTTTAGGCGTTCGTAGGCATAAAACCGGCCGAATACCGGGTTCTTGAACAAGGTTAACAATCTGGATTCAACGGCAATTTCGAGAGTGATGAGGGGAGAGAGTGTGGGAGCTGCAACTGGGGCGGGAGCAGGCTCATGAGTGAGTCTACGGCCCGTGAGGTTTGGCGGGCAGTGTTGGGGGATCTCCAGTTGCAGCTCCCACGCCCTACCTTCGAGACCTGGCTAAAGCCCACCAACGGCGTGGCCTATGACGACCACACCTTCGTGGTAGAGGCGCCCAACTCCTTCGCCGTTGAGTGGTTGGAACGCCGGATGTATCACGCCCTCCAGAAGACCCTGCAGAAGATCTCCGGCCGAGAGTTTGATCTGCAGTTGAGGGTCAAGACCGAGGGAAGCTTCTATGCCGTGGACCCGACGGCCCCGGCTTCGGCCCAGGCGGCCCCCAACCAGTCCGTCAGCGCCGCTCCCACCGCAACTCCGCTGTTCGAGATGCGGTCCTTCAACCCCAAGTATTCCTTTGAGTCATTCGTGGCTGGGCCCTCGAACCGGCTGGCCCTGAGCGCCTCACAGGCGGTGGCCGAGGCCCCAGGCCAGGCCTACAACCCGCTGTTCCTATACTCGGGAGCCGGGCTCGGCAAGACCCATCTGCTGCAGGCCATCGGCAAGACCTGCGCCAACCGCGGCATGTCGGTGCTCTACGTGACCTCTGAGCAGTTCACCAACGAGTTCATCACCGCCATCCGCAACCGCACCACCGAGGAATTCCGGCGGCGCTGCCGAACGGTCGAGGTGCTGCTCATCGACGATGTTCAGTTCCTGAGCGGCAAGGAGCAGACCCACGAGGGTTTCTTCCATACCTTCAACGACCTCCATAACTCGGGGAACCAGGTGGTCATCTCCTCGGACCGCCCGCCCAGGGAATTGGCGTCGATGGAGGACCGGCTCCGCTCCCGTTTCGAATGGGGCCTCATCGCCGACATCCAGCCGCCCGACCTGGAGACGCGCATGGCCATCCTGGCCAACAAGGCCGGCCAGATGCGGGTCGAACTTGATGATAGCGTCATCGAACTGATCGCCAAGCGCGTCCAGCGGAACGTGCGGGAGCTGGAGGGCAGCCTGAACCGGATGGTGGCCTACTCCCAGTTGATGAACGTGAACATCACCCTGGAGATGACCCTGCAGATACTGAATGAGATGGCCCCTGAAACGGCGGCCCGGTCCATCGACCCGCAACGGATCTTCGAGCAGGTGGCCCTTTTCTACGCCCTTTCGGTGCGGGACCTGATGGCCAAGAACCGCACCAAGAAGGTGGCTCTGGCCCGGCAGGTGGCCATGTATCTGTTGATCCACGAGTTGGACCTGTCTCCCACCCAGGTTGGGCGGTTGTTGGGTGGGCGCGACCACTCCACGGTGATCCACGGAGCGGGCAAGATCAACGGCGAGGTCGCCGAGAACGGCCAGATCCGCCGGGACATCCTGGCCATCAAAGAAGCGATCTTTGCCTAGGGCGCGTTACTGCTCCTAACCTCTACCCCGGCCGCTTCTTCCTGAAGCAAGAAGGATTTGGAGGAGTCGTCTTCGGCCCAGCCTTTGTTTATGCACTGCCTGAGCATCTGCTCCATCAGGTTGGCCATTGGCATTGGGACGCTGGACTCCCGGGCCATCTCGGTGGCCAGAGCAATGTCTTTCAAAGTCAGGGTTATAGTGAAACCCGGGGGCTGGAACTCGCCTTTTAATACTGTTTGGTACAGCCTCTCACTCCTAAGTCCCAAGAGTCCCCGGCTTCCGGTGTCCATCAGCACGTCCAAGTCCACCCCGGCTTTGACACCCAAGGTCAAGCCCTCGGCCATGACTTGGCCTATGACGAAGCCCATCATGTTGTTTACTAGCTTGCAAATGGAAGCGGTGCCCAGCCCTCCGGTATATACTACCTTATCGGCAAAGGCGTCCAAAATGGTCCGGATACGGTCGAACACCTCCCGCCGGCCGCCAGCCATGGCGATAAGGCTCCGCTCTGCGGCCCATGCCGGCGTGCTTAACACCGGGGTATCCATCATTTCCGCGCCTTTCTGTCGAAACATGGGCTCCAAGCGGCGCACAGTGTCGGGTCCACAGGTCGTCAGGTCCAAATAGATCGCCCCTTCCTTGATCCCTTCCAGCAAGCCATCGTCGCCCAACACCACGGCCTCCACGTCTCTCGGCGTTGGCAGCGAGGTAAATACTACATCGCTTAGGCCGGCTACTTCCGCCGGCGACCCGGCCAACCTGGCGCCGGTTTCCAGAAGAGGCAAGGTGGCCGCTTCCCGGGTATCATGCACCACCATCGGATAGCCCGCTTTGCGGATATTCCCTGCCATGGCTGTCCCCAATCTGCCCAAGCCTATAAAGCCTACATTCTCCATGCTTCCCCCTTAAGTCCCATACGGCAACGCCGAGTGCAAACTCGGCCAATCTAAAACCGAGTTCTTTCGGTGAACCCGATTATACAGCCGATGTGGGCAGGAACGGCGCGCTACACTCTTGGAACGTGAGGGGGGACATCGGGTGGGCGCGATCACTCCACGGTGATCCACGGAGCGGGCAAGATCAACGGCGAGGTCGCCGAGAACGGCCAGATCCGCCGGGACATCCTGGCCATCAAAGAAGCGATCTTCGCCTAGGGCTTTGGGTTCTCCATCTAAAAAAGTCTTTGGTGAAGTGTGGAAATCCCCCTGTATTCCCCCTTTCGTAAAGGGGGCTAGGGGGATTTAGCTCTCAGCCGGCAGAACCGCCGGAGCCAACCAGCGGCCGATGCGTGTTTTTTCGTAGAGTTTGAAGGGCAGCTTCCAAGCAGCTTGGTCTAGCATCAAGCGCGCCAAAATCTTGCTCCGCAACGGGGCGGACGCCAGATAGGCAACGCCTCCCAAGGCGGGGACCAGGGCCAGCGCCATGACCAAGGGAGTATGGATGTTGGGAACCTGGTCAGCATCTTCCCCCCGTTTACGCCACAATCGCCGGAATTGAGCCTTAAACCAGAACGCAAGGGTCCACAAAAAGCGCGCCAAGCTTCGCATGCCGGGAATGGGAAGGGCTATGGCCACGCTCATCACAAGGTGGACACCGAGGTGGCGGGTAGCCTGTCTTGCGGCATCGGAAGACAGGCGGGTGCGCAGCCCGGCGGCGTCCGAACGAGTGATCCTTCCCTCCTTCTCCCACCGTT
>CAYMZL010000095.1:0-4728 GCA_964394825.1 uncultured Dehalococcoidia bacterium
GGCCCTGCGCCTGCTGCGCCAGGGTATCGCCGATCAGGACCCGGTCCTGGTGGGCCGAGGGGCAAGCATCAGCGCCGAGGCCAGCCAGAACGTTCTCGCCAAGCCCCGGTTGGCCGAAGTGCGGGAGTTCGCCGAGTCGGTGGGCGCGGTGGGGGTCAACGTTGGGCACAGCGGCACCATCATGGGCGTGCTCTTGGATGCCAGAGAGCGCCGGGGCAAGTCGACCTATCACAAGGCCCAAGAGGCCTTCCCCGACGCCGGCTCGGTGTACCATTTCCGATTGTTGGGTGGGGGAGTCCAGCGGGTGGACGTCTGATCCTCACCTAACCGTCGTTGGAAAAACCGAAGAAGGACCGTGATGGCAGAGTACATATTAGCCGTGATTCCCGGCGATGGCGTGGGCTTGGAGGTCATCGCCGAAGGTAGAAAGGCCCTTGAGGCGGTGGCCGGCGTCACCAGCGGACTCAGCTTCCAGTTCACCGAGTTTCCCTGGGGGTCCGCATTTTACCGGGAGACGGGGCAGCTCATGCCCGACGACGGCATCGAGACCCTGAAGGGCTTCGACGCCATTCTGTTCGGCGCGGTCGGAGACCCTGACATTCCGGACCATATCACCTTGCATGGCCTGCTGCTGCCCATGCGGCGGGGCTTCGACCAAGGGGTGTGCATCCGGCCCGCCTATCTCTATCCCGGCGTGCAATCGCCCCTGGCCGGCAAGAAGGCCGGCGACATCGACATGGTCATCTTCCGGGAGAACACCGAGGGCGAGTACGCGCCGGTGGGCGGGCGGCTCTACGCCGGCACCCCCCACGAAACGGTGATCCAGGCCAATGTGTTCACCCGCCGGGGCACCGAGCGCATCATCCGGGCGGCGTTCGAGTACTGCGTGCGGCGCAACAAGGGTAACAAGGTCACCTCGGTGACCAAGTCAAACGCCCAGGCCTTCGGCATGGTCTTCTGGGACGAGGTGTTTCTGGACGTGGCGGCCGAGTATCCTCAGATCGAGACCGAATCGTTGCTGGTCGACCGGGCCTGCATGGACTTCGTGCGCTGGCCCGAGGCCTTCGACGTGGTGGTGGCCTCCAATCTGTTCGCCGACATCCTCTCGGACATCGCCGCAGTGGTGACGGGCAGCATGGGCCTGGCGCCCAGCGCCAACATCAACCCGGAGCGGGAGTACCCGTCCCTGTTCGAGCCGGTCCACGGCGCCGCCTTCGACATCATGGGCAAGGGCATCGCCAATCCCCTGGCGACGGTCTCGGCCGTAGCCATGATGCTGGACCACCTGGGCGAACAGGAAGCGGCCGGCCGGGTCGACCAAGCCGTGGCCCGCTGCCTGGAGCAGCGCACCGTCCTGACCGCAGACCTGGGCGGCGCCGCCTCCACCTCGGAGATGGGCGACGAAGCAGCCCGGCTGATACGGGAGGGGTAGGGGCGGCTGTCTTGGGATTGGCTTTGTATCCATTGGCTCATTCAGGTTAAAATATTGATATTGAGCCCGTCTCTGGAGTCGACATGAAACAACGATTCACTGCCGTCGTTTCGCAAGAAGATGAATGGTACGTCGCCCAATGTCTGGAAGTGGATGTCGCGAGCCAAGGCGAATCCCAAGTGATGGCGCTTACCAATCTGCGGGAAGCCCTGGAATTACATTTCGATGAGCCGAGGGCAACGGTGGTTCCCAGCGTGCAGACACTCGAGATAGAGGTTTCGGGCGATTAGACCCCTAGCCTACCGCGAGGTTGTCCGCAGATTGAGCGTGGCCGGATTCTTTGAGGTAGGGCAACGGGGAAGCCACGTTAAGTTCGCGAAGTCCACCGAGACTGGAACCTATACCGCGGTCGTCCCTCGCCATCGAGAAGTGGCTGCCGGCACGCTAAGAAGCATCTTGAGGCAAGCCGGCCTCACCGTGGAGGAATGGGAGTCTCTCTAGCCCTTGAGCCGGTCCCAATACTACGCTGACAATACGTTTCTCCAGGTCCTGGCCCAATCGAAACACTTGGTCCAGATGGCCGCGTTCGGTGCTCCGATGAACACCACTCCCGATAGGCGGTCCACCCGGAAGTCCACCACGGAGTCCCAGCTGATACGGGAAGGGTAAGGGCGACTGCCTTGTGATTGGCTTTGTATCCATTGTCTGAATCATGAAGAGGCCTCAAGTTTAACTAGTCTCAAATACCAGGCCAAAACTGGGAGCCAAGATTGGGAGATGAGAAATGCCATACGTAGATAACTCAGGTGTCAAGATCCACTATCACGTCGAAGGAGAAGGTCCTCCCCTGGTGCTGCAACACGGCCTTACCAGCAGCCTGAAAAATTGGTACGCCTACGGTTTCGTCGAGGAGCTGCGGAAGGACTACCGGCTGATCCTGGTGGACGCCCGGGGCCACGGCCGCAGCGGCAAACCCCACGACCCCAAAGACTACGCTCTGAAACTACGGGTGAGCGACGTATTGGCCGTGATGGACGACCTGGGAGTGGATAAAGCCCATTACATGGGTTATTCCATGGGCGGCCGCATCGGCTTCGGCATCGTGATGCACGCCCTCGACCGGTTCCATTCGTTGATCATCGGCGGTATAAGCGCTGACACTCCAAACAGCGATAACCCGCCCCAGGAGCGGATCGAATTGCTGCGGCAGGGAATGGCTCATTACGTGGCCGACGCCGAGGCAAAGGAGGGCCCCATGGAGGCGGGACGCAAGGAACGGCTGCTGGACAACGACCCCGAGGCGCTGATCGCGGCCACCACCGCGCCCAGTGGAACCGATGGTCTGGAAGCATTGCTGCCCGGTCTCAATCTGCCCTGCCTGCTCTACTGCGGCGAGGCCGACGGGTTCTTCCCCGGCGCCAAAGAAGCTGCCCAGGCGATACCCGATGCCGTATTCGCGTCCTTTCCCGGTTTGAACCACGGCCAGACATCCAGAGCCGCAGAACTGGTGCTGCCCCACGTCACCAAATTTCTGATGGGGGCAACCATGAAGGTTGGGGCAGGCCTCTAGCGCTGATCGCCGGTGTGACGCGCCGTAAACTGGACCACGAAGTTCCAAAGCTAACTACGATTGGAATCTCTTGAAGGGGTGATGAATTGGCTATCGGTTGGGCGTTCATTGGGACCGGCAGACATCCCGACTCCCGGGTGGCGCCCGCGATGGCCTTGGCCGAGGATGCGGAGATAATCGCCGCCTACAGCAGAGACAAAAAGCGAGCGGAGGAGTTCGCCAACAAGCATGGCGCCCGTGCCGCCTACACCTCGGTGGAGGCGTTGTTGGAAGATTCCAGGGTCGATGCCGTCTTTATAGCCTCCCCCAACCACCTTCACGCTCCCTACGCCCAACTGGCCGCCCAAGCCGGAAAGCATGTCTTGGTGGAAAAACCAATGGCGACTACGGTGAGCGAAAGTCTTGACATGATCAAGGCTTGCCACGCTCACGGTGTCAAACTGGGCGTCGGATTCCAGTTGCGGTTCCACCCCGGCCACCTGGAGGCCAGCAGGTTGGTTCGGGAGGGCGCACTGGGGGAGATAGCCCTGGCGCAGGCCCTGTTAGGTTCGGGCGTGAGGGGAGAAGTGAGGAGGCAACCTCGCACCGGCCTCAGTGAATGGTGGGAAGACCCCGGCATGGTTGGTAACTCCATGGCCATGATTGGCTCCGGAGTCCATTGCGTGGATGACCTTGAATTCATCTTGGGCCAGACGGTGGTGGAAGTGGCTGCGTTAACCGACGGCCAGGCCGCAGGAGCTCCTCTCGAAAATTTGGCCGCCATGTCGTTAAGGTTCAGCGGTGGCGCCATCGGGATGGTTTGCTGCGGGAGCAGGATTCCTGACTCGAGGAATGACGTGACGATCTACGGCAGTGATGGCAGGGTACTACTGAAAGATTCTTCAAGGCCGCTTCTTGAAGGTAGCCTGGAGGTAACGAGCGAGACCGTGAACTCCACCGTCTCCTACACGCCCGATCCCCTGGCCCTGTCCAAGTGGCAGATCGAGGGTTTCAACAGAGCCATATCCCTAGACGAAGAGCCACGCGCGTCAGGTATCGAAGGTCTCCGGTCCGTGCAAGTTACCGCAGCCATGATAGAGTCGGCCAAAACGCGAAGAACGGTCAGCGTGGACCCCATACAGGTTGCCTAAATCCCGACATGACCGGGAGGTTCCGGCGCCGCAGAATCAATGCCGCCACCACGCCGGCCAGCGTGCCAACGGGGGCAATGCCTTTAGGTGGCGGTTGGCGCCCTAAGAGGAATATTGAGGCAAGCGGGGCCCGCCGCAGAAGAGCGGGAGTTTCTCTAGCCCCCTGCGTCAAAGCCAACATCGCGCTTCGGTCTTGTAGCACCAGCAATATTCATCGGAACTTTGCTTCCAAGAATCAGTGATCTGGACGCCTCCCGCCCGACCGGGAATAGACATCCGAATGGTTACATTTCCTGACGGTCGGCCTCACATCCACGAACGCCCTTTTTGCCGATCATTAGGAAAGCGTAATTTCCCCAGGTTTTCCTAAATTTGGTCTGGGCTCGTACAGGTCCTCCAGGTATAACTGAATCCTGTTTTCGAGGGAGTTGGCCCAACGGAACGGTTAAGCCGACCCAGCCAACATGTCTCGCCTTCGGTGAGCAGCAGCGTCCATGTAATGCCCAGGCACGGGGATTTCTAAGACGGAAGATTGCGAAGGCACAGTTTCACCAGCAATAGGCGGCCCCCAACACCAATCGTTCCATCTGGCGCGT
>CAYMZL010000095.1:4738-7543 GCA_964394825.1 uncultured Dehalococcoidia bacterium
TTTCACCTGGCAAATTTTCTGAGGGAGGCTTCCCTCGCTCGTTGGCCTGCAATTTGGCGGGATCGAATTGTGTGGGACCGGATAAGTATCGCCGCGCTCCTACCTAAATCAGGAAGATGGTAGTTGCCCTATAATTACCAATTAAGTTATAATTCACAACTAAATTAGATCCACCCCTGTATTGAGAAAGAGGATTTCGGCTTATCGGGCCTCGCGTCTACCCAATTACAGCAACATAGGGAGTGAAAGATGACAAAGATCGATTCCGGTCAACGGCCGGTAATAGGCAATGATGTATCCGGTTTCGATTTTTTCGGCCAAGTTCAACCAGCTTCGGAATACGCGGAACTGAAGCGGCTTATCGACGAAAAAGGCCTCCTGGAGAGACAACCGGTCTACTATCTTTACAAAATAACATTCACCGCAGGTTTATTGGCGCTTAGCATTACGCTCATGGTCACGTTGAACAACCTGTGGTTACAGTTGCTAAATGCTGTCCTCTTAGGGTTCGCCTTTGGTCAAACAGCATCTATAGCCCACGACGCAGGGCACAATCAAATTTTTGAATCGGTTAGAAAGAACAACGTAACTGGTTTATTCGTCAACTTTCTGGTAGCCGTGAGTAAAAGTTGGTGGGTTGATCAGCATAATCAGCACCACCAATATACGAACGATATTGACCTTGATCCTCACAACGCTTTAACGATCGTCGCCTTTTCGGAGGAACAAGCGAATGAGAGAACCGGAATCCTAAAAGCTTTGATTCGGTATCAGGCCTACTATTACATTCCTTTGTGCTTTTTGCAGGCTTTTGGAATGCGGGTGATTAGCGTCCTGTTCTTGATTAAAGAGAAGAGAACGGGTTATCGTATGGAGCTCCTGTTGATGGCTGCCCACTTCACCATCTATTTTGCCGCTTTGTCTTTGATTTTCAGCACCTGGCATATGTTGCTATTTGTGCTGGTTCATCAGGGGATTTTCGGCTTCTACGCCGCCTCGATTTTCGCTCCAAACCATAAAGGCATGCCTGTTACCGATAAAGATTCTCGGCTGGATTTTTTACGGTCACAGGTTATCAGCAGCCGAAACCTTAAAGGTAACCGCCTCGTTGATTTCTGGTACGTCGGACTCAACTTCCAGATAGAACATCATCTATTTCCCAACATGCCTCGCAATAGGCTGAGAGATGCCCAAAGCGTGGTTAAAGAGTTCTGTGTAGCACATTTGATCACCTACCACGAAACTGGTGTATTTCAGTCAATTAAGGAAATCATCCAACACCTCGATCGAGTAGGTAGGTCTACCGGCGCCAAAGCGATTGGTCCAGTGGCTGCTTAACGTAATAGGGCTGCCAGAAATATATTCCGACTGCGTTCCTGCTGACCAGAATGATTCTGAAGAGAATTTGAACCGGCGGCAGATATCTCGATTCATATTGCCCATTGGCAACGCCGGAGACCAAAATTTTCTCGCGGAGCCGGACAATCAAATGACCTTGCCAAATGATTGTCCGGCACGCCAAGGTCCCATTTCATAGGCAACAAGCGATTCGACCGTTTTTCACTGGCTGGCGGGATGCCGGAAATGGGAGATTGCATGGCAGACCAAGCTCAAATTCAAGAAGCCTATGACTATCTGGACGAACTGATACACATTAATCTTGGCAAGTATCCAGACTTCACCAACGCGTTCTATGACGGGGATTATTCTTTAACATTGGAGCAGGCACAAAAAGCCAAACATCGATACATCCTTGACGGTATCGGTTTCAAGGAAGGTTCCCGTGTGCTCGACATTGGATGTGGATGGGGACCGATGTTAAAGGCGGTCCAAGACCGGGGTGGGACCGCTGTTGGCATTACACTGTCGCCTAAGCAAGTCGAATCATGCAGGCGGTCTGGATTACAGGCCCACCTCCAAGACTGGAAACAATTGACGGTGGGCGATTACGGGAAGTTTGATGGAATCGTCTCAGTTGGGGCATTCGAACATTTCTGCTCAGCGGAAGAATATCTCGCCGGGCATCAGTCAGAAATTTACCAAAACTTTTTTGATTTATGCAGTAATTTGCTGCCGGTAGGCGGAAGAGTTTTTCTGCAAACTTCCGTTTGGCATCGAAATGTTCCAGCGTATCAGCAAGTCTCATTGAGAGGGCCGAAAGGTTCGAACGAGCGAAATTTGGCGCTCTTGGAAAAATTCTTTCCCGGCTCGTGGCCACCGATGGACAAGGAACAGGTTGTCAACTTTGCCCACGGGTTCGATCTAGTTTCGGCTGTAAACGGTCGCCGCGACTACATTCAGACCACGAAAGAGTGGGGTAAACGCGGGCGTAAAATTACGCTTCGCAAGATATGGGCACTGGCAAAACTAATCGCCCCGAACTTGGCGAACAGGGATTTTTGGTACCGGTTGGAATTTGGGCGTACTAGCGTTTTCACAACGTGTCTTGAACGGGAAATTCTGGACAACTGGCGTTTTGTATTCGAACGAAAACCAGATTCATGGCTTGTAGGGGCTCCGTCAGGACTAAGTCGTTATGTTGGATGTAGTGAGCTATCGACTGCTTAATGAGGGCGGAAAATCGGGGCAAAAAGGAGCAAATATCCCGGTGGGGGCGTTGCTAATCTATGGATAACAACCCGCTGGTTGAGGCGACTATGGTGTTTTAATCGGGCAAGACGTCTTAGGATGTGGAAGGTTGTTGCTCTGGCCGTCACAGCTACGCGACCGAATCTCTAGGCAGCCTTTGCCTTCGGCTCCCTAAGTCGATCCCAGGACCACTCTGACCATCCGTTTCTCCAGGGT
>CAYMZL010000096.1:0-7520 GCA_964394825.1 uncultured Dehalococcoidia bacterium
TTTCGCCACGGCTTGGCGTATGGCCTTGTGCATCGGCGTGTTCTCGGAGAGTTGGGAGGCAAATAGCTCGGGAAACCCGCCGCCCAAGTAGATCCCGCCGGCTCCGGGCGGCAGTTTTTCGTCTTCCAACGGACTGAATGGGGCCAGCTCCGCTCCCCAAGCGGAGAGAAGGTCCAGAGAGTCCTGGTAATAGAAGTTGAAGGCCTTGTCCTGGGCCACTGCGATAGTGGTGCGGGCGGGCAGCGGCTCTTCTGGGTAGACGCCGGGGGTTGCCTGCGGCGTCTTGGCCGTCTGGGCCAGTTTTAGGATGGCGTCCACATCCATGGTGGCTTCCACCTGATCGATGACGCTGTCGTACCACCGGCGGGCCACGGTCCCCTCCACCGTCGGAATCAGACCCAGATGACGTTCCGGCTGGATGAACTCATCCTTCCTGGGCAGGTATCCCAGGACGGGGATGCCGGTGGTGGCCTCGATCTGGGGCTTACAGAACTCCAAGTGGCGGTCGCTGCCCACGCCGTTTAGAATCACCCCGGCCACGTTCAGGTCCGGGTCGAAACTCTGGAAGCCCAGCACCTCGGCCGCCACGCTGCGGGCGACCTTGGCGGCGTCGGCGATGAGTATCACGGGAGCGCCCAGCAGCTTGGCCAACTGGGCGGTTGAGCCCTCTTCGGTCAGGCTGGAGTGACCGTCGAACACCCCCATAACGCCTTCCACCACGGAGATGTCGCGTCCGGCGCCGGCCCGTTGGAACAGTTCGAGTACGGTCGAGTGCTCACAGAGCCAGGTGTCCAGGTTGCGGCTGGGCACGCCGCAGGCCAGTTTGTGATAGGAGGGATCGATGTAATCCGGGCCGGCCTTGAACGGCTGCACCTTTAGGCCGCGGCGGGTCAGAGCGCCCATGATGCCGGTGGCGATGGTGGTCTTGCCCACCCCGCTGCGCACTCCCGCTATTACGATTGTTGCCGCCATTCAGTGTCCCCTGTTCCAGAAATCCCCTGGGTTGCCTGGCGCTCATTATAACTGCCGCCCACTGAAAACGCAGGGAAGCGTGACTGGGCGTGAGGCGGTCAGCTTGACATCGCCTAGGTCAAAGCATAGTTTTAGGTCGATCTGAGCCAGTCAGCCATACATAACCGCCCGCAGATTGGGGAGTAGAAAATGGTTACCTACAGTTACGACCACATACATCTGCGCAGCCGCGAGCCCCTGGAGACGGCCCGGTACTTCAATAAGATGTTCGGGGCCGAGATAAAGGAGAGCGTCCAGTCCGACGGCCAGCCCAGGGTCGATATCGACGTGAATGGTCTGATCATCTTCATCGCCCAGGCCGACGAAGCGACGCCTGCCGGCCCCGTTGACCCCCATCTGGGTCTCGACCACTTCGGGTTCCGGGTGGACGACCTGGACGCGGCCGCCGCCGACCTCAAATCCAAGGGCGCCGAGTTCTCCATGGAGCCCAAGGACCTGCGGCCGGGACTGCGCATCGCCTTTGTCCGGGCCCCGGGAGACGTCCGCATAGAGCTGTTGGAACGGAGCGGCTAGCCGCCCTCGAACGCCACCTGTCGTGCGTAGGGGCACGGCAGTGCCGTGCCCCTACCTCTTTCAAACCCGGGATCGCACAGTCAGAATGGTCTACAGAAATCGCCCTCGGCGGGGTCCCTTCATCCAGTAGTAGACGCCGGTAACGGCGATAAAGACGCCCAAGAGGATAAATATCCAGCCGATCCCCTTGATCAGCCACTCGCCCACCGGCGAGATTAGGACCAGGCCCAAGACAGCCACCAGGCCGCCGCAGCCGATCCCAGCGCCCGGTCCAGCGTTGCCCATCCTGAACCGCACCGGTGTTAGGCCTTGGCCACCGAGAACGTGACCTCGGACTCCTTGACCCGCCCCTCTTCGGCCAATTTGTCCAAGTGCGTGCGGACATTGCGGGCGGCGGCGGCCCTTAGATTGCGCCGCAGGTTCCTTGGGTAGACGGTGGTCACTATCTCGTCCACCGAATCAACTCCCGAGGCCAGTGCCGCCAGCACCTGCTCCTCCCGTTCGGTCCGGTGGCGGATGTACCACTGGACGCGGGCCGTGCCGTTGTCGATCACCTGGCCGTGGCCGGGACAGAGGATGTCGGGCTTCAACCCGGCCAGCGTTTCCAGGGAGGCCATGTACTGCTTCAGATTGCGCACGCTGGAGGAGGAATTGCCCAGGATGGTGTCCCCGCTGAATACCACTTTGTCGGCCGCCAGATAATATGCAACGTGGTCCACTTCATGGCCGGGAGTGAAGTAGGCCCGGAGCTTCACCCCGCCGCCGGAGGGAACCGATTCACGGGAACGGAGTTTGACCACGCTGCCCCGGCCCAGCCGGTGGGTCAGCGCCGGCTCCAGCTTGGGGTGGCAGCGCACGACGCAACCGAACTCCTCTTGGAGCCGGTCCAAGCCGCCGATGTGGTCGCCGTGGCCGTGGGTGATCAAGATGGCGGAGATAGGGGGCTTCCCCAGTTCACCGTGAAAGTCCAGGATCTGTTTCGTCCACGATCGGTAGGGCTCGCCCGAGTCCACCACCACCATGTGGTCCTTGGGGTCGCCCACGAAGTAGATGTGGGTGCCGCCGGGGTGCATGGCCCCGAAACTCCCAGGGTCTTCTTCGATGTGGGTGGCGTAAACGTGCTTTGTGATCTGCATCGGCCGGTCCTTGCCCCGTCAGGTGACTGCTGAGGCTATTTAGTAGGTGGGATGGTAGGCCCGGTGTCTAGGTGGCGTCAATCCCCAGGCTAGGCCTTGTGATACTATCCGGGAGATTCCTCGGAAAATTTTGTTGGTTTTTTGGGGAGGGAAGGCGGACATGATATCTGAAATGATTACCGGACAAGACCTGAAATCGGCCATCCCCAATCTGACGGGCACGGTCCGCCTCAAGGGCTTGGAGGGAACGGTCAAGGTCTACCGGGACGAATACGGCATCCCCCGAATCAAGGCCAACTCAGAGATCGACGCCTTCTTCGCCCAGGGGTTCGTGACGGCCCAGGACCGGCTGTGGCACATGGAATATGACCGCCGCCGGGGGTCCGGCCGCTGGGCGGAGGCCGTTGGAGACCAGGCGGTGGCCCAAGACATAATGATGCGCCGTTTCCGGTTGGAGGCCAGCGCCAAAGCCGACTACCAGGTGATGGACCCCGACACCAAGTCGGTCTTTGACGCCTACGCCGCCGGGGTGAACGCCTTTATAGAACGTGGGAAAAGCGGGGACGCCCTGCCGGTGGAATACCGGATCACCGGCTTGGAGCCGGAGCCCTGGCGGCCCTGGGACGGTCTGATCGTCTACAAGGTGCGCCACATCTTCATGGGGGTGTTCGAGTCCAAGGTCTGGCGGGCGCGGATGGTGCGTGAGATGGGGCCCGAGGCCGCCGGCAGATTGTTCCCCGGTTTCGAGCCCGGCCACCTGATGATCCTGCCTCCCGGCTCGGTTTCCCCGGGCCCCTTGGATGACGGTCTTAAGGAGTTGGCCGAGGGCGCGGCCGGACTGAATTACCTGAGTGAGATGGACTCGGGCAGCAACAGTTGGGTCCTCTGCGGGGCGGAGACGGCCACCGGCAAGCCCATCTTGGCCGGCGACTCCCACCGCGCTCTGGACACGCCCAGCGTCTATTACCAGAACCAGGTGGCCTGTCCCGAGTTCGACGTGGTGGGCCTGTCATTTCCGGGGGTGCCCGGATTCCCCCACTTCGGCCACAACGGGCGGGTTTCTTGGAGTGTCACCCACACCGCCGCCGATTACCAGGACCTCTACGTGGAGCGGTTCGCGGAACGGTCCAATGAGGGTGACCCGGCCAAGTACCTGTACCAAGGCCGGTGGCTGGACGCCGAGACCCACGACGAGACGATCAGGGTCAGGGGTGGCAGCGACGTCCAAACCACGGTGACCGTGACCCAACACGGCCCGGTGATTGCCGGAGACCCGGCCCAGGGGTCGGGGCTGGCCTTCAAGTACACCGCCACCGAGCAGGCCTCCACTTGGCCGAAGATACTGTGGCAGATGCTGCGGGCCGATAATAGCCGGCAGTTGGTGGACACCATGCGGGACTGGGTGGACCCCTGCAACAACCTGCTTTTCGCCGACATTCACGGGGACATGGGCTATCTCTGCCGGGGGCGGATACCCATCCGGTCCCGGGCCAACGGGTGGCTGCCCGTGCCGGGTTGGACCGGGGAGCACGAGTGGGAAGGCGACATTCCCTTCGAGGAACTTCCTGTGTCCATCAATCCGCCTGAAGGCTACATCGCCACCGCCAACAACCGTCCGGTGGGCGACGATTATCCCCACTACGTAGCCATCGACTTCACCCCTGAATTCAGGGTGAAGCGGGTCACCGCAGGCCTAAGATCCCTGGACCGGCCCACGGCTGAGGACATGGCCCAAGTGCATGCCCAGAAAGTCTCCATACCGGCGTTGGCCTATCTGGATGTGGTCAAGCGGGCGGAGCCCCAGGACGAGGCCGGCGCGGATGCCAAAGTCCGGCTTCTGGAATGGAACGGGGAGATGGATGCGGGTCTGGTGCAACCAACCATCTACAGCGCCATGCGCGATGCCCTGCTGAAAGAGGTGTTGGAGACCAACCTGACCGAAAAGCTGGCCGAGGAGGCCTGGCGCCCGGCTGACCGGGGCTTGGGTTCTTTCTCCAACCGTCTAAAGGCCCAGTTGGTGGCGATGATCGGCCGCGACGACTGCTCTCTGCTGCCCCGGGGCGACACCTGGCCGACGGCGGTTTCCAGGGCGTTATCCAAGGCCGTCGCCGCGCTGAGAGACCGGCTAGGCGAGGAAATGGACCAATGGCAATGGGAGAGGGTGCACCAAGCC
Source organism: uncultured Dehalococcoidia bacterium (assembly GCA_964394825.1). Lineage (GTDB taxonomy): Bacteria > Chloroflexota > Dehalococcoidia > Lucifugimonadales > UBA3495 > UBA9611. Next base: position 4,855 of record CAYMZL010000096.1, read on the forward strand.
CGGCCGAAGCACAACCTTTCGGCGGCGTTCCCCGAGTTGGCGGAGCTGCTGGACCCACCCGCCATCCCCACCAGCGGAGACGGCGACACCCCGCTCCAAGGCGGCTACTCTCCATCGGCGCCGGCCACCGTCACCAGCCTGTCGGTGGCCCGCTACTCCTACGACCCGTCCAACTGGGAGAACTCCCTCTGGGTGGTCCCGTTGGGCAGTTCCGGGCACCCCGGCAGTCCCCACTATGCCGACCAGTCCGAGACTTGGAGGCAGGTCAAGATGGTCCCCATGGGGTACGACTGGGACAAAATCAAGGCTTCATGCGAGACGGAGCAGACCCTCAAGCCTGCCTAAGAGCTCAGTTCCTTGCCCAGCAGGTCCAGGGCGGCTTGGGCCGCGCCCCGTTTGCAGGCGTCCCGGTCCCCGTCCAGGTGCAGCTCGATGGCCGTATCTTGACCGTCCTTGACTGAGAGGCCGATCCAGAAAGTGCCGATGGGCAGGCCGGCCCTTCCGGCGGCGGGGCCGGTGACGCCCGTGGTGGACACGGCATAGTCCGTCCCGGTCAACTCCCGCACCCCTCTGGCCATCCCCTTCGCCATCTCGCTGCTCACGGTGCCGTGGGTGGGGCCGACGCTATCGTCCACGCCTAAAATCTTCTCTTTCAGCCCGCCGGTGTAGGCGATCACGCCGCCGGGAAAATACTTGGAGCTACCGGGAATGCTGCCCAGCATGTAGCCGATCAGACCGGCCGTGTCGGCCTCGGCCACCGACACGGTCTTCCCCCGCGCGGTGAGGATCTCCGCGATCTCTGCTACTTCCATTGGGGTCCTCCTGATGGGTTCATCATGGGTTCATTTTAGTCCTGGGGCTTAACTCTCCGGTTTTTGCAGCAGGATGAAAAATTCCTGGTTGCCCGCGTCGCCCTGTATCGGAGAGCGGCACATGTTTCTGACCCGCAACCCTTGTCCAACGGCCCAGTTGACCATCTTACCCAGTACGGCCGCATGGACCTTGGGGTCCTTGATCACGCCGCCCCGGCCCACCTGGCTCTTGAGGGCTTCGAACTGGGGTTTGACCAACGCGGCGATGTACCGGCCCGGCTTCAGGTGTTGGGCCGCCTCCGGGATCACCAGGGTTAATGAAATGAACGAAACGTCCATGGTCACCAAATCCACCGGTTCGGGCAACTGGAAGGGATGGCGGGCGTTGGTCTTTTCCAACACCACGACCCGCGGGTCCTGCCGCAGGCCGTAATCCATCTGTCCGTGGCCCACATCCACCGCGTAGACCCGTCGGGCGCCCCGCTGCAGCAGGCAGTCGGTGAATCCACCGGTGGACGCGCCCACGTCCAGGGCGGTCAGTCCGGTCACGTCGAGTTGGAATTGGTCGAGGGCGTGGGACAGTTTGACGCCGCCCCGGCTGACGAAGGGCAGACGGCCCCTCACCTCAAGTTCCACGTCTGCCGGAAGGGTGGAGCCCGCCTTCAAGACGCGGCCGGCCGGGGTGTAGACCACCCCCTCCATGATCAGCGCTTGGGCCTGTTCCCGGGAATCGGCCAGGCCTCTTTCGAACAGCAGGCGGTCGGCCCGGATTTTTTTCGAACGTACTGTCAAACGGTCTCTTGCGTCTAGGTGGGGTGTCGGGGTGGCGCGCCGGGATGGGCCCGCCGGTTATTGATAGGTTATTCGCCGGTGAAGTTGGGCCGCCGCTTTTCCAAGAATGCTTTGTAGCCTTCCAGGTAGTCCTTGGTGTCGAATTGGGTCAGGGGCAGGTCAGCCTCTTCCTCGGTGAGGTCTTTCAAGGACGGCTTGTTCTGCACTTGGCGCATGGTCAGCTTGTTCACCGCATGGGAGAGGGGCGCAAGGGAAGCGATGTCACCGGCCAGCTTGTAGGTGTAATCCTGAAGTTCTTCGGGCTTGACCACCTGGTTGACCAGCCCGATCCGCAGTGACTCTTGGGCGTCCAGCAGCCGGGCCGACAGCAGTATGTAGAGGGCGTTGCCTTTGCCGACCAGGTTGACCAATCCCTGCATCTCACGGTGGCCGATGCTGATGCCCAACTTACCCACCGGGATGCCCAGCCGGCTGTCGTCGCTGGCGATGCGCAGGTCCGTGGCGACCGCCAATTCGCAGCCGCCGCCCACGGCGAACCCGCGGATCATCGAGATGGTGGGCGTGGCCATGTCGGAAAGGGCCTTCAGCGCGCCGTTCACGGCGTCGTTGTAGCCCCGGCCCTTGATGGAATCGGAGCGGTGTTCCTCGAAGTCCTGGATGTCGGCGCCGGCCGAGAAGGCCTCGTCCCCGGCCCCGGTGATCACCACGGCACGGACATCGCGGTCGGCGTCCAGCTTCTGCATGATGCCGGACAATCGACGCCACATTTCGAAGCTGATGGCGTTCCGTTGGCTGGGGCGGTTGAAGGTAACCGTGGCCACGGGGGTCTTGGAGTCGACGAGGATGTGGTCGTTCAAGATGGGGGCGTCCTATGGTCGTAGTCGCTGGCGCGCGCTCGGGCTAGCTAGGCCAGTATAGCCCGTCGCCGGGATGAGTGTCATCAAACATGACGAAAAAATAGGTGGGCAATAAAGAAACGGCGGGTTAGATGCCCGCCGTTTCCACCGATACCGTTCGCTGCTGGCGTTCTAGCGGCCGCGCAGCTTGGGGTCCATGACGTCC
>CAYMZL010000097.1:0-5643 GCA_964394825.1 uncultured Dehalococcoidia bacterium
GTCGTCCTTGAGGACGTAGACGGTCATGAGCGCCTGGTTGGCGGCGAGGAGTTCCGGCCCGGCTGTGAAGAGATGGACCGGGAGATCATGCGGGCGTCGGGCAAGGACCCGGCCAAAGTCGTGGTGGTCCCGACGGCCGCGGTCACCGGACCCGCCAAGGCAGCCAACGACGGCGCGACCCACTTCGGCGCCCTAGGCGGAGACTCCAGCATGCTGATGCTGTTGGAGCGGAGCCACGCCGAGGACCCGGAGTTCTTTTACGAGGCTACCCTGGCCGATGTGGTCTATTTCACCGGCGGCAGCCCCGATCACCTGCTGGAGACGGTCAAGGAATCCCGATTCTTGGCGGCATTGTTGGCGTCGGTGGCAGAGGGCCCGGTGCTGGCGGGCTCCAGCGCGGGGGCGATGGTCATGGGGTCGATGATGCGCCGTCCCAACGCCGGCGGCTGGGTCGAAGCCTTGGGCTTGGTTCCTGGGGTTGCCGTTCTGCCCCACCATGAACGGCGCGACCAAGCCGAGACCTCCAAGGAACTACAACAGTCAGCGCCCAGTGGCTTGACCTTCCTGGGCATCGACGCCCGCACCGGCTGCCTGGGGACCCCCGAGAACTGGCGGGTGGTCGGCTTCGGCCGAGTCACGGTGTACCAAGGCTCCGAATGGCAGGTGTTCAACGCCGGAGACAAGCTGCTGGCAGGGTTTTAACGCCGCCAGGCCCGCACCTCCCCCGGCGTCCTCGCCCCGAAGCCAATCCCCAATCTCAATAGAGCAGAATCAGTCGCCAAATTCCCAGTGGCTCAAGACATATGGCTTGACAAAGAATGTCATATCTTATCGATCGGCCGCCTGCCGCCTTATCTCCGCAACCTGGGCCGAGTCCACGAAGGCCAGTTCCTGCTGGGTAGTCCCGCACGAGCCGCCTCCACAGCCGCACCCGCAATCGTTCTTGGCGGTGCTATATCGACCGCCGCCACAGCCACACCCGCAGTCCTGCTTCTGTTCCTGGGCGGTCAACTCTTGGACTCTGACTTGTTCAACCATAACCTTACCTCTTGAAGTTTTGGGTCGCCATTTCTGGCCCCTAGACAGGTACATGTTTCAGGAGAGCACTCCAGCACCGTGTGGCCGGCGTCGGCCTCTTTTTGAGACGCTGCGAAGTGTGCATCCAGGCGTTGGAGGTCCTGCTTCAGGTGCTCTAGGTCGGCGATCCGCTGGTCCACTTCCTCCAGTTTTCGGTGGAGCACCTCTTGGAAGCGGTCCTGAAAATCGTTGCACGACCCGGTGCCGGCCCACTCCACCAGTTCCCGCACCTCGGCCAGCCCCATATCCAGCGCACGGGCCCGGCGGACCAGTTCCACCCGGCGGACGTCTAGATCCGAGTAAAGCCGGTATCTGGCATCATTGCGGCCGGGCGGTGGAAGAACACCGACCTCTTCATAGTAGCGGATGGTTTTGCGCGGGACACCCGCGAGCTCCGATAGCTGGCCGATGGTAAATTTCCGCTCCATCACGAACCTCCTGAATCAGCCTAAGCCTTCCATTTGCTGGAATGTCAAGCCAATGGGCAGATCAATCAATCAAAGGGTTGACTCTCCTCTCAACTGGAGGGTGTAGTGTAGTTGTGTCGCACCTTGGCGTAGGAGGAAGCCGTGAAGCAAGATACGATGAAAATTGGGGAACTGGCCAAGGTTACCGGCCTGACAGTCAAGTCCATCCGGTATTACGAACTCCTGCAACTGTTGGCGGAAGCCCCACGGACCGATTCGGGCTACCGGATGTACGGCCAGGACGCTGTGCAGCGGTTGCAATTCATCAAGAAGGCCAAGCGGCTGGGGCTTTCCCTGGACGAGATCAGAGATATTCTCGAGCTGTACGAGAATCAACAGACGCCCTGTGTTCACGTCTTGGCCCTGCTGGACCGGAAGATCGCGGAAGTGGATGGAATCATCGAGGACCTGCAGGTGTTCAGGCAAGACCTGGTGGGCTTGCGGGAGGAATCGGTGAACCAACTTGATAATCTTCCGGAAGGGACCGTGGTCTGCGGCATCATCGAGCGGAGTATTCACCACAAGGGGGAACTGGCCCTGGCCTGGCTTGAAGGGCGTCAGATGGGCAAGCCCAACCGCTAAGGCGGTACCTTGACTCTGACCTCGACTGGAGAGTGTAGGCTGAACCCAGAAACGAATAAAGAAGGTATTTTATGGCACAGATAGAGAACCACGAGATAAAGGTCCTGGATAAAGGAATCCACTGCGCCGGGTGCGAGGCCCGGATACAGAGCGTGTTGTTCAAGCTGCCGGGGGTCCAAGAGGTCAAGGCGGATTATAAAACCCAGAATGTTCTACTCAAGTTGGATCCCCAGAAACTCACCGTTCAAGCAGTCAAAGAAAAGCTAAAAGACCTGGGGTACAGCACGGAATAACGATATGCAGGTACAAAAGGCCGATGCCTATATTCCTTATATATTCCTCGCTGGGGTGCTGCTCGCCTTAGGGGGCCTGGGCTACTTGGGCTTTTTGGCCTTCGTGAAGGGTCTCCTGATGCCCAACGAGTTCGCCGCTTATGGCCTCCTTCTCACGACAATCGCGGCGGCCACGGCCTCCTTTTTCTCTCCGTGCAGCTTCACGGTGCTTCCCAGCTATATCGCCTTTGCCGGCTCTAGAAACGACGTCGAGCCGGGCAGAAGGTTTCAGGACGCCCTCAAAAACGGCCTGGTGGCAGCGCTGGGGGTAATAACGGTGGTGGCTGTTCTGGGGGCCCTGATCGGAGCCCTGGGCACCGGAGTTGGCTCCGACCTATCGATCACCGGGTCTGACCCGAGCGCCTTGGCTAAAGGGCTCCGCATGGCGATCGGCGCATTTCTTATCTCCATGGGTGTCTTACACATCATGGACCTGTCCCACCGAATTCCTCTGGTAGGCAGGATATCGGCGTGGGCCATTCAGGCCGAAGGTGAAGGCGGGCCGTCCCTCCGGTCGGTCTACGGTTATGGGGCCGGGTACGTGCTGGTCGGGGTCGGTTGAGTGGGCCCCTTCCTGGCCGCGGTCGCGGCCTTTGCCCTGAGCACCGGAGGGTTCCTGACAGCCTTCCTGGCCTTCCTGTTATTTGCGGCAACCATGGGCGTCCTCATGCTGGCCATCTCCCTGCTGGTCGGCGCCTCACAAAACACCGTCCTTAGGCGGCTCCGGGGCTCCAGCCGGGCGATCCAACGGACTGCCAGTGTGCTCTTGGTGCTGGTGGGGACCGGGTTGATCTACTTCACTCTGGATGCCGGCACTTTCCAGTCGATCTTCATTCCGGGGTAACTTTCGCAGGGCCTCGTTTGACCTACGGCGTTGATCGGGATGGCGGAGACGGGAACAGGGGATTTCGGATTTCAGGTCCACCCCGGCAACTTCGCCCCTGATTCAATCCTCGATCGCAGTCGTGCAGAAACACTTGTCACATTCCTTCTGGCTGAAAATATATGACTTGACAAATATTGTTTAGTTATATATTGTCATTGGCATGACGATTCAACAAGAAAACTCGAGTGCGATTCCGTCCCAAGGTCACCTGGGGTACTGGGTAGGCAGTCTGGCCTCGGCGATCCACAAAGGCCTTGGCGAAGAGCTGGCGCCCATGGGGGTAACGCCGGGCCAGTGGGTCATTTTGGAGGCGGCCTTTGACGGAAACGCGAATACCCTCACCGGGTTGGCGAGAATCATCCCCGTGGACGCGGCAGCCATCAGCCGGCAACTGGACAAGCTGACGGATAAAGGCCTGGTCCGGCGAAGACGCCTCAGGTCGGACCGGCGCACGGTCCGGATCGAATTGACCGAAGCAGGCCGCGACTTGGTGCCGAAACTCGCGCCTCGCGTCCAGGCCAACAACCTCAGATTTCTTTCCGGGGTTACTGCGGAAGAGCAGTCGGCGTTCACTGAGATTATTCAAAAGATGCTGAAGAATGCTGGCTTCGCCGCGGAGCCGGCGGCCGCGTCCCAGACCAGCCAGGAGGTGACCGCTGGATAGGAAATCGGCCCGTGAAATGACCAACCGCGTAGCGATGCGTCCAGATAAACGGCCACCAAGGACCCGGAACAAAAACAATCAAAAAAAGACCAAGGGAGATGAAACAAAATGACCACCCAAACGATACGCGACCCAAAGACCGACCATCTGCTCACCGCTGAAAATGCGGCATTGTTACTGATCGATTTCCCGCCCATGCTGGTTGACGGCGCCAAGCCCATCCGCAGCGAGGCGCTGGTCAACAATGTCGTGGCGCTGGCCAACGTGGCCCAGATGTTTGAGATGCCGGTCCTCCTTTCGACCATCGGGGTCGGGGCCGGTTACCAGGAGCCCACCATCCCCGAACTACAAGGAGTCTTGCCCGAAGTTACGGCCATCGACAGGACCGCGGTCAATGCCTGGGAACAGCCGGAATTCCGGGCCGCCGTGGAAGCCACCGGCCGCCGCAAGCTCATCATTGCCGGACTATGGACCGAGGTCTGTCTGGTCTTCCCGGCCTTGGACCTCCTGAAAGAGGGGTATGAAGTCTACGCGGTTTCCGACGCCTCCGGCGGCACCAGCGTCGATGCCCATCAGCGGGCCATGGAGCGGGTCGTCCAGGCTGGAGCAGTGCCGGTAACCTGGGAGGCCGTCATGGCCGAGTTGGGACGGCTCTACAAAGGTGACTACATCGGGAGCTTTGTCGAAATCATGTCAGAACACCTCCCCAACAGCGCCTAGATATCTCCAACGACAAATAATGACCCGGCATCTTCAAACTTAGAAGATGCCAGGTCATTTCACTGGATGTGATCGATGAGAGAGCTATCACCAGAATCCAGACCGGCTGAGAACGGCGCCGCCTCCGGCGCGGCCCGAGGCATTCTGCTGGTGGTCTGTGTCGCGATGTTCTTCGGAGTGCTGAACGCCTCCGCCGTCGGCGTGGTTCTGCCGGAGATCGCCGCCGGATTTTCGGTGGACACGGCCCAGATCGGCTGGCTCATGACCGGCTTCCTGTTGGTCTATGGCATCGCCATCCCATTTTACGGACGGCTCGCCGACCGGTACGGAGCGGGCCGTTTGTTCATCTTCGGTGTAGCCCTCTTCTCGGCCGGGTCGCTGCTCGCGGGGGCCGCGACGGACTTCCAGTTCCTGATGGTGGCGCGAATCACCCAAGCCGTGGGAGGAGCGGCGGTCCCCGGACTGGGAATGACTCTGATCAGCCGGGCCTACGGGCCAGAGTCCAGGGGCATGGCCTTGGGAATGATTGCCGCCACCATCGGCGTTGGTTCCGCGGCCGGACCACTGCTGGGCGGGTTGCTTTCCGAGTTCATGGGTTGGCGCTCCATATTCTTCGTGACTGCATCCGCGGCGCTGACCATTCCATTCTCTCTCAAGGCGCTGCCAAGGGCCGAGGAACGGTTGGAAGGGAACCTGGACCTGATCGGCGGCGTGGGCCTGGGGCTTATGGTTGCCGGAATCCTGCTGGTCCCATCCGAGGGGTCCCGATCGGGTTGGACATCCTATTGGGTGATGGTGGGCGGAGCATCGGCCGTGGCGGGACTTGGGATCCTCGCGGCCCGTCAGGCTTTTGCCGCCTCTCCGTTCATTCACCGTGAGCTTTTGCGCAACCTTAGATATCTAGCGTTGGTGGGT
>CAYMZL010000097.1:5653-7494 GCA_964394825.1 uncultured Dehalococcoidia bacterium
CGGTCTCTCACGGGTTGTCGTCGCTGGAGATTGGATTTGTCATGTTGCCCGGCGCGGTGCTCAGCGCGGGGGCCGGGCTCCTCTCCGGACGGCTCACCGACCGCACCGGCCCCAGATTGCCCATCCGTATCGGGACGCCGGTGATGCTATTGGCGTTGTTCGGTCTATCTGCTTACGCGGGGTCTTCGCCGTGGGCCATCGCCGTATTTGCCGGACTATTGGGCGCCGGGTTTGGACTGGTCAACACGCCGTTGGCCGCCGCCATCTCACGGCTGGTCAGCGGGCAGATGCTGGCCTCCGCCTTGAGCATGAACTCCATGCTGTTCTTCTTGGGCGGTAGTTTCGGGACTGCCGTTGTCATGGCCCTGGCGGCCTCCGGTGGACTGGCCGAAGGGTCATTGAACCCGCTTCATTCCGGGCAGGGCGAAGGGTTCAGCGATGGATTCTTGTTGCTGATGATACCGGTGCTGGCGGCCATGGGGCTCTCGCTGGCTCTGCCGGCCGCATTCAGACGGGAGATCCCGAAAAAAGAATCGGAAGAAGAAAAGGTGGCGGCGCCGGACGAGGCGCCGGCGGAAGTCCGCCCGGTCCTCCGATGGACACCCGACTGCTCGGTGCCGTGGCACCCCGAATGCGTGGAGATGGCGGTTCTGGCCAAAGAATCCTGACCTATCTGGCGTGGTTCGACAGGCTCACCATGAGCGGGTGTAACAAGGTTGGCAACATAACCGCTCATCCTGAGCTTGTCGAAGGACGCTAAAGCCTACTTCCGTCTCTCCCGCAGAATCTCGTAGACGGCCTCGGGTTGGACGCCGGTCGCGGCCAGGAGCACCAGGGAGTGGTAGAGCAGGTCGGCCACCTCTCCGGGCAGGCTCTCGGCGTCACCCTGGGCGGCGGCGATGGCTGTTTCGCCGGCCTCCTCGACAACCTTCTGGGCGATGCGGCCCACACCCTCCTGGAACAACTTGGTGGTGTAGCTGCCTTCCGGCATCTCCTGCTGGCGGTCCTTGATCAGGGCGAATAGCTCACCCAGGATGCTGGGCCCCGACTCGGTCCGCTCGTATTCGTCGGGCAGACCTTCCAGCTTGTTGAAGAAGCAGGAGACCTCGCCGGTGTGACAGGCCGGCCCGTCGGGTTCGACCTTCAACAGAATGGTGTCGGCGTCGCAGTCCAGCCAGGCCTCTTTCAGGTTCAGGTAATTCCCCGAGACCTCGCCCTTGTGCCAGAGGTCTTCCCGGCTGCGGCTGTAGAACCAGACCTGGGTCCCCTCCACGGTGCGCTTCAATGAGCCGGGGTTCATGTAGCCCAGCATCAACACCTGGCCGGTGTTGGCGTCCTGGGCGATGGCGGGCAGGAGGCCCTGCTCGTTGAGTTTAACTTTCATAACTTGCCTTCCATAGATGCCTTGTATTCATGATGGAAACCGATGTTTTCGGATGCCGGGTCTGCGGGTGGTCCCTAGACGGCCAGACCGTTTTCCAGGAGCTTGGGCAGTTCCAGCAGGCTGGATATCCGGTGGGGCGGGACCGGCAGGTCGGGGTCCAAGGGCCGGTTGTCCCGGTTGATCCATACCGGGTGCATCCCCGCCTGAGTTGAGCCCAACACGTCTTCAAGCTGCCGGTCTCCCACGTACGCCGTTTCTTCCGGAGACACTCCCAACCGCTCCAGCATCAGTTGGAACAGCTCCGGCCTGGGCTTGTAGATCTGGGCCTGTTCCGATGTAAGGACCGTCTCGAACCCCACTTCCAGAAGTTCCAGGTTGGGCAGCAAGAAACCGTCGTCGGCATTGGACAACAGGGCCGTCCGGCGCCGCTGCTGCACCTCCGCCAACGCCTCATTGG
>CAYMZL010000098.1:0-5702 GCA_964394825.1 uncultured Dehalococcoidia bacterium
TTCCAGAACTTGCGCCAACTAAAGTAACGGGTTGCCAGCCAAAACCGTTGGTCGCGGCGGCCGTCGGCCACGGAATTAATCACGCCGCCGTTGACCTGAAACCAGCGCTCACCAACGTAGATGGCCGCCTTCAGCAACCAAAAGAAGGGTTTGTATCGGACCATTATTTATCCGGTCAAAGGCGATCCCAGAATCCATTACGGGAAAGCCTAGAATATCCCTCAGACCACAATTATTTGCCGGGGCCTGACCGGCAGTCTAAGCGCCTATGATACTCCCGCCGTAGCTGGTCCAGCAACCGAATCGGAGAAAATCTGGTCCTCAAATGGGGAAATTCCGGCCTAAGCTCGTGAGCCCCGATGAATTGACTCGGTTCGAACCGGCAGAGTATCCTTGTCACACCCCTGCCGGCCCCTTCTGCGGCGCTGACGCGACTGACGGTCCGGTCGAAGAGGAACCAATATTGAGCGACCGAAAACAGGTTTTTACCCCGGCCCAACGGTCGCTGGTGACCGAAGTGATCAACCGGATCATCCCCGCCACGGACAAGCTCCCTGGCGCGGGAAACCTGGGAATCGCGGCCTACATCGAGGATGCGGCTGCCGGCACACCCGGCCTGACCCGCCTGTTCAACGACGGTCTGGCTCAGATCGCCGTGGCCGCAGGGCGGGACTCGGCCGGCGGATTCGAAAGCCTCTCCAACACAGCCAAAGACGACCTATTAAGGTCCATGGAAGCCGCCAATCCCGCGTTCTTCGACCAGTTGGTCCTTCAGACCTACAACGGTTATTACACCAACCCGAAGGTGTTCGAACTCATCGGCTATGCGGTCCCAAAGCCGGCTCCACCGGGCTCCCATCCGGAACTTCTGGATGTGTCCTTGCTGGAGCAACAGCGCGACCGGGAGCCCTTCTGGAAAAAGGTCTAACGGATTATCTCCTAGGCCGGACCGGGGTTTAGGGCGCCGGTCCGGGCCGCCGTAAGCCCGCCCAATCAGAAGCCTGCCTAATCGGCCATTTAAAGAAGGCACGTCATGCCAAGAGAAGATTTCGACCTACAACTAAATCAGCTTCAGCTAGAGGTGGAGACCCTTGCCCAAATCGTGGGCAAATCCATCAACCGGGCCGTCGACGCGTTGAAACGGCGGGACCTGGCCGCTTCTCAGGAAGTCGTGAATGACGACGACTACATCGACCAGAAGCGGTTCGAGATCGAAGACCGTTGCGTGGACATGATTGCCACGCAGCAGCCCATGGCCGGCGACCTCCGGGCCATCATCGCGTTGCTGCATATCGTGGTTGAACTGGAGCGAATGGGTGACTATGCCGAGGGGATCGCCAAGATCAGCCTTTCCATGGGCGACGCGCCGCCCCTGAAACCACTCATCGATATCCCCCGCATGGCCGAAAAGGCCACCACCATGTTGAACGACAGCATCGACTCGCTGCTGAACCGGGACATGGTGAAAGCCCACGCAGTTTGTCAGGCGGACGACGAGGTCGATGACCTATATGACCAGGTATACCGGGAACTGCTTTTGTTCATGATTCAGGACCCGGAGACCATCCAGAGGGCAACCTACCTGCTGTGGGTCGCCCACGACCTGGAACGCATCGCCGACCGGGCCACCAACATCGCCGAGCGGGTGATCTTCCTGGTGACGGGCAAGTTGGTGGAGATAAACGTCTCCCGCTATTAAGCCGCGAAGGCCAACTGCAACTGTCCTCTTGGCGCCATATTCGCCTGCACCGTCGCCCGGTCGGGCAGGTCCCACTGCCGCCGCGCCCGTTCCACGGTATCCAATACAGCTTTGGTGTACTCCTTAGGCGCGTAGGTCTTGTGGTAGAGCCGGTTGTACCCTGGGGCCAAGTGGGGGTAGGCCTCCCGCAGCATTGGCATGAACCACTCTTTTGAGCCCGGCTTCAGGAACAACACGTTGGCCCCCAGATACTGGGCTTTGTGCCTGTGGGCCGCTTCCACCACCGCCTGGATGTTCGCTTCGTCGTCGGTGATGCCCGGCAGCAACGGGGCCATCATCACCCCGGCGGAAATCCCGTTCTCCACCAGGTACTGCATGGCTTCCAACCGGGCTTGGGGCTGCGGGGTCCCCGGCTCCATCATCCGCCAAACCTTCTCGTCGATGGTCCCGACACTGAAATTGACGTGAACATCAGCCACCTGGCTCAGTTCCGCCAGGATGTCGGCGTCGCGGCGCACCAAGACCCCCTTGGTGGTGATGGAGACCGGGTTCTGGAAGTCCCGAAGGACGTGGAGGATGCGGCGCGTGATCTCGTATTCAGCTTCGGCCGGCTCGTAGGGGTCGGAGGCGGTGCCGATGGCGATGGGCTCCCGGCGCCAACTGGGGCGTTTCAGTTCCATCCGCAGCACCTCGGGAGCGTTCACCTTGGCGAAGACCCGGGTCTCGAAGTCCCGCCCCGAGTCCAAACCCCAGAATTCGTGGGTGGGCCGGGCGTAGCAGTAGGTGCAGGCGTGGCGGCAGCCCCGATACGGGTTCAGGGTCCAGCGGAATGGAAACCGGGGAACGTCGATCTTATTGAGCAGAGTCTTGCAGTGGATCTCTTGAACGTCGGCGCCTGCCATTTGCCCTCCCTAAGTTGCCAGCGTATAAATACAACGTTACTGAAACATTCGTTCTAATTATACGCCTGCGGTGCAAAGGGAGGCAAGACGGCGCCGTCAGGCAGGCCGCTACTACCGCTTGTAGACCGCCCCCTCGCCGGAGCGGTCGCAGTTCAACTTGCGGCTGAGGTGCAGGCCCTCCAGGATGAACTCCACCGCCGAGGCGATGACCTCGGGCCGCTTGTCCTTGGTCAGTTTCTTGACCGCTTTGGCCAGGCCGTCGATATCCTTAACGAGTTGCGGGTAGTCCGCGGCGGGCTTGTCGCTGCCGGTCTCGGCCCGGTTGCCCAGGTCAAAAGCGGTGACCACGGTGTCCAGATCGTCCACGTCGAAGTAACTTCCGAAGATCCGCAGCACGGCGCGGCGGGTCAGATCGTCGGTTACCCTGGACTCGCGCCCCTCTTCAAAAGTCTCAAGCTCGATCTTCCCGGCGAACGACGCCACGATGAACGACAGGTCGCTAACCCTGGGGCAGGCCCACTCCTCGCCGATCCGGATGGCCCGGCGCACGGCATTGCCCAGCAGGGTCTCGAAATTGGAGATCGACACCCGAACGCTAACCCCGGAACGCTGGTTGATCTCGCTGCTCAGCCGGGCCTGGGCGGTAATCTCAGCCAAAATCTCCTTTATGTAGTCCGGGATCACCAGCTTGTCCTCTTCCGGGAACCTGGTGCGCTCCTGGTCCATGATGGCAATCTCATCCTTGGCGTTCAGGGGGTAGTGGGTGTGTATCTGAGAGCCGTAGCGGTCTTTGAGCGGGGTCACGATGCGGCCGCGGTTGGTATAGTCCTCGGGGTTTGCCGTTGACACCACGAACACGTCCAGGGGCAAACGCACCCGGTAGCCCTTGATCTGCACGTCCCGCTCCTCCATCAGATTAAAAAGCCCCACCTGAATCCTTTCGGCCAGGTCAGGCAACTCATTGATACAGAAGATGCCGCGATTGGTGCGGGGGACGAGGCCGTAGTGAATCACCAACTCATCGGACAGGTAGTGACCCTCGGCGACCTTGATGGGGTCGATCTCGCCGATGAGGTCCGCGATGGAGATATCGGGAGTCGCCAGCTTTTCCGAGTAGCGTTCCTCTCTGGGAATCCACTCCAGCGGCGTCTTATCACCCATCTCCGCCACCTTGTTGCGGCAGACTCTGCAGATTGGTTCGTAGGGGTTGTCGTTGATCTCGCAGTTGGCGATCTTGGGTATCGCTTCGTCCAGCAGATTGGTCAGGCTCCGGATTATGCGGGACTTGGCCTGGCCCCGCTCGCCCAGCAGGATGATGTCCTGCCCGGCCAGGATGGCGTTCTCCATCTGGGGGATAACTGTATGCTCAAATCCGACGATGCCGGGGAATACGATCTCCTCGGCGCGGATCTTGGCGATCAGGTTATTCCGCATCTCCTCACGGACGGGAAGGACCTGGTAGTTGCTCTGGCGGAGAGCTCCGACGGTCTGGGGAAGTTTTGCCTTAGGCATGGCCACCTCTTCATCAACAACGGCTATAGGCAACGACTATCGGGCATAGTTTATAAGACCGGAAGCACCATTGGCCTCGTAGTACGAGTCACAGTACGGGTAAGTTTCAAGTTATCACACCTTGGCCTATAATTTAACGGGAGAGAGTACTCATTTAGAGTGTGACCATGTTCCACCGATTGGCGTTTCCCCTCATCTTCTTCCTGGTCCCCCGGGTGCTGCCCAAGGTCATCAGGTTTGGCCGTCTGGTTTGGCGCCTGACCTTCGACAAACGGGTCTCCATATTTCTGAGGGCGCTGGTGCCCCTGGCCGTGCTGTACATCATCTCCCCGTTCGATCTGATTTCCGACCGTATTCCCATCATCGGGCGGTTCGACGACCTCCTCATATTGGGCCTGGCGCTGCTATTTCTGACCAAGTTGGCCCCACCCCACATCGTGGACGAGCACATGGGCCGAAGCACTCCCTCCGAGCGGCCCGAAGATAACGACCCCGCCAAAGTCGTCGATGGCTCAAGCAGGCTGATTGACGACGAGTAGCGCCCGCCAGATCGTTCCCGCCTCCGGAATGGGACTCTACGTCCACGTCCCTTTCTGCAAGACCAAGTGCCCCTACTGCGATTTCAACACCTACCAGGGCATCGAGAATCTCATGGAACCCTTTCTCCCGGCCCTGACGGCGGAGATTGAATGTTGGGGCGAGACCCTGGCCCATCCAGCGGTCAAGTCGGTCTTCTTCGGCGGCGGCACCCCTTCATACCTGCCTGCGGGCCATATCGAACAGATCCTCGCTGCCGTCCAGGCATCGTTCCAGGTGGACCCGGGCGCTGAGATCACCATCGAGGCCAACCCAGACGACCTGGACGCGGCGGCCTGCGCCGGCATCCTCGGTCAGGGCGTCAACCGGCTTAGCATCGGGGTTCAGAGCCTGGACAACGGCCTCCTGAACCTGTTGGGACGCCGCCACCAGGCATCCGAAGCGGTCCAGGCGTTCCAGGCCGCCCGCCAAGCCGGTTTCGACAACGTCAACCTGGACCTGATGTACGGGCTGCCCAACCAGTCCATGGAGCAGTGGCGGCGGACCCTGGACTCGCTGACCGGCCTGGCCCCGGAGCACATCTCGCTCTACGCTCTGACCCTTGAAGAAGGGACGCCCATGCACCGCTGGGCGGCGGAGGGGAAGATCCCCGAGCCCGACCCGGACCTGGCCGCCGACATGTACCAATACGCCCGAGGGTCGTTGGCGGCGGCGGCCTATCACCACTATGAGATCTCCAACTGGTCCCAGCCGGGCCGGGCCTGCGGTCACAATCTGGTCTACTGGGAGAACGGCCCGTACCTGGGCGTGGGTCCCGGCGCCCATTCCCGTCTGGGAGACTACCGGTTCTGGACTGTCCTCTCGCCCCGGGATTACCTTAGTAAAGCCTCGGCGTGGGCCGATGCAGGCGCCCAGCCGGCGGATGAGCTGGCCGAACCCTTGCTCCAAGGGGTCTCTACCTTGGGCGGCTGGGAGCGCCTCGGCCTGGAGACCACCTGCTCCGAGACCATGTTCTTGGGTCTGCGGCTGCTGGACGGCCTGGACCTGACCGG
>CAYMZL010000098.1:5802-7478 GCA_964394825.1 uncultured Dehalococcoidia bacterium
ATGGGCAAAGGCGAGATACTGCACGCCCGCGAATACACCGTTGCGTGATTGCTGAGCCATGTACGTAATAGGCACCGCCGGCCACGTGGACCACGGCAAGTCCACCCTGGTTAAGGCGCTGACCGGCATCGACCCTGACCGCTTCCCGGAAGAGAAAGCCCGGGAGATGACCATCGACTTGGGCTTCGCCTGGATGACGCTGCCCAGCGGCCGGGAAGTCAGCATCGTTGACGTGCCCGGCCACGAAAGGTTCATCAAGAACATGCTGGCCGGCGTGGGTGCCATCGACCTGGCCCTGTTGATCGTGGCCGCCGACGAAAGCGTCATGCCTCAGACCCGAGAGCACCTGGCCATCCTTGACATCCTCCAGATCACCCGCGGCCTGGTCGTCGTCACCAAGACCGACCTGGCCGACGAAGAGATGGTGGAACTGGTCAAAGCCGAGGTGGAAGACGCGCTGAAGGGCACTTCCTTCGCAGGCTGCCCCATGGTCGGCGTCTCAGCCTACACCGGCGACGGCATGGACGAGCTGCAATCCACCATGGACAGCATCCTGGACGAGACTGAAGCCAGGAAAGACCTGGGCCGGCCACGCCTCCCCATCGACCGCTGCTTCACCATCTCCGGCTTCGGCACCGTGGTCACCGGCACCCTCATCGACGGAACGTTGACCGTGGGACAGGAGATCGAGTTGGCCGGATCGGGACAGCGCGCCCGGATCAGGGGCCTCCAGAGCCACAAGACCAAGGTGGACGCCACCGACCCCGGCGTGCGGCTGGCGGTGAACCTCTCCGGCCTGTCGCGGGACGAGGTCGAACGCGGCGAGATCTTGACCATACCGGGCTGGCTCAAGCCCACCCGCCGGTTGGACGTCCGTTTACGCATGGTCAAGAACGCCCCCCATTCCTTGAAACACAATGAGGGCGTCACCTTCCACCTATTCACCAGCGAGTCCCCGGCGCGGGTTAGACTGCTGGACACCGAACGGCTGGCCGCCGGTCAAGAAGGCTGGGTCCAGCTTCTCTTGTCCGAACCGTTGCCGGTGGTTAAGGGCGACTTCTTCGTTATCCGCTCCTCGGAGGACACCCTGGGCGGCGGCCAGATCGTGGACCCCAGCCCCCGCCGGCGCTACCGCCGGTTCGACGACGACGTACTGGAACGGCTGATGACCCTGGACCAAGGCACCGGCGGGGACATCATCATCAGCGTCGCCGAACAGTGGGGCCCCTGCGACCTGACCGTCCTCTCCCAGCGTACCAACCTGTCCCGGGAGGAGGTGTCGGAAAGGGTGGCCCAGTTGACCCAGGAAGGGCATCTGGTGAGCCTGGGCGAATTCGGCAGCGACGCCGACGCCGTGGTCTATTCGGCCCAAGGCTGGGACGTGCTCAAGAGCAAAGTCTCCTCCGCCCTTCAGCTCTACCACACTCAGTACCCCTTGCGGCAGGGCGCCCCGGCCCAGGAGATCCGCAGCCGGTTGGGCCTGTCGCAGCCGGTCTACCAGCGGACATTGGCGCGGCTCAGCGAAGAGCGCTTTGTGGTTGATGAGCGGCAATCCCTGCGCCTGCCGGACCATCGGATCACCCTGACCCCAAAGATGGAAGAAGCGGCGTCCGCCTACTTGAAATCTCTTCAGAAGGACCCCTATTCTCCACCCAGCGACCGGCCGGTCGACTCGG
>CAYMZL010000099.1:0-7453 GCA_964394825.1 uncultured Dehalococcoidia bacterium
CAGGTCCTTGAGCTCTTCAACGATCTCTTCGGCGCGGCCGGTCTGGATACCCTCTACCACGCAGGACTTCAGGTGCCCCTCAAGCAGCAGGCTCTCCATCTTCTCGATGGCCCGGCGGACTGCGTAGGTCTGCTTCAGCACATCGACGCAGTACTTGTCCTCCTCCAGCATCTTCCTGATGCCCGAGAGGTGTCCTTCGATGTAGCTCAACCGCTTGAGCGCGTCCTCTTTAACCTCGGTGAACATTCTGGTCTCTCCTAAACCCATACCCCCTGGGGGTGGGTCTACACTTGTATATTACGCCCTCTGGTTGGGTTGGTCAATCGGGGTTCGAAGATATCACGGTTGACGCCGGATTCGGCGACGCCGTTCCGGGGGATCGAGAGCTCGTGCGGGGTCCGGAACTGTTGAGTTTCGCAGATATTCCACCATTCTGCCTTACACCCAGTGTGGGGATCAGGTAGCCCGGATGCCGGGAGACGGGACCGATGAGCGTTCAAATCCCCCTCGCTCCTTTGATCATGGCGCGAGGGGGATTGAGGCGAGGCAGCCAGCTGCTCCGCCCGGTTTAAGCCTGCAGAGATAAACTTAAGCGGCCTTGTCCGCAGTCCTGACAGGCGTTGGCGTTGCCATCGGCTCTCTGGTTTCTACGTAGCTTTTCAAGCCAGCTTGACTCTCCGCCATTGCTTTCCGTAGGCTCCGACGGACCATTAGCTTGTCCATGAGAGCCCCCATGATGCCGAACCTCATGCGGTAGGACACGTTGGTGGTGACCACGGATTTATTGCCATGAGAAGTCACAGACCACTCGTTGACCAGTTTACCGATGGGCCCGATATTTTCGACTTGGTACTTGTAACTGTGACCCTCTTTCCATTCCACGATCTCTTCATCTATGCCGCCAAAGCCCGGCACTTCGCAATGCCTGCCCGCGCCGACACCTCCATTTGCTTCCGTGGTGGAGTAGGAACTCGCCACGTTGGGCGCCCACTTGTACACGCCGCCGAAGTCGGCAATGGCGCCCCACACCTCGCTAGCTGGAGCATTAATCTTTGTTTGTTTGGTTACTGTTGACATCTTCGTCTCCTCTTTTTACTTTTGTTCAAATTTTTGATTGGTGAAAATGATTTTGATTGTGCCTGTTGCTTACCCGCCGTATCGCATTACCTCCTAGGTATGATTAAAGGGTATTATTGATATAAACCGGCCATCCGGCCTGTTTTATTCTTAATAAGATTTGGCCTCTACTTTGTCACATGAAACCCTCAACGGGGCCCGGGCTTTGATTTGGGCTTAAATGGGCCCAGCCCACTTTTTCAGAAGTCGCCGGTGAGCAAGGCGAGCAAGACACGGCGCGCCTTGCTCATGTCCAAATCCGGCTCCCAACTGAGCTGTTGCTGAAGTCCGAAAAGAGCTGCTGTAATCACCAAGGCAATAGCCGATGGTTCCAAGTCAGAATTGATGTAGCCCCGGGCTTGCGCGCCACGTACACAGGCCTCAACCGTATGCCTGTAAGCCCCAACTGATGAAAGCTGCCCATCCATTATTCGCCGGTTGACCAGAGACTCTCCCCAGAGAAAAAGGGCCAAGCGGTTGGCATCCAGGGATGCCGGATTGATCATGCGGTCGAGAGTGGCGTCTACCAAGGTAATAAGGTTGTCAATTGGGTCCTCGATTTCGGCCACGTCGGCGAATATTGAGTCGGTCTCGTCTGCCGACCGTTGCCGCAAACCGTCGATTATGTCTTCTTTGGATTTGAAGTAGTGGTACACGGCGCCTCGAGATAAGCCCGCTTCCAGACGAATGTCCTCAATAGTCGCCTGGTGAAACCCCTTGCGGGAGAAGCTCGTAACCGCCGCATCGAGGATCTGCTGCCGGCGGTCTTCCAGGTGCTTCTCGCTAACCTTAGGTGACATCTGTTGCTCCTGTTAATTTTAATAAACCGGCTGGCCGTCCTGTTAACTATTATCTATGATGCACCAAAGTTGTCAAGGATTCAGCAAGGTTGAAGAAGAGCCCAAATTAATGTTAAGCCGGACAATTTGCGGTAAGCCAACGGCGTGAGTTAAGCGGCCGCGCAGACCGCCGCCGGAACTACTCCACGTATCCGTTCCGACGGTCCCAGTCCAAGGCGGCTTGGCTGCGGTCCGACGGGTTGCCGTAGCCGCCGCCCCCGGACGACAGGCAGTAGACGTGGTCGCCGGGGTTGACCACCACCTCGGTCTCTTTGGAGCGGAGGACCCGCTCCGACCCGTTGGTGACTATCTTATATAGGTGAGGGAGCCCGTCTTCGCCGTCGAATAGTCCGAAGGGCGGCACCACGATGCCGTCGCCGGCCGTGTTCAACAGGGCCGGGCCTTCTCCCTCGTAAATCAGGTCGCAGACCCCGCCCAGGCCACCGCGCCAGGCGCCCTTGCCGCCCGAATTGGGCCGCAGCTCGTGCCTGCGGATGAAGAATGGGAACCGTTCCTCGGTGACCTCGATGCTGGGGCTGCGGATGCCGCCGGCAACGTTCACCTCGCCCACGTTGGGCCAGCCGTCGTAGCCGTAGGAGGCGCCCCCGCCGCCCCGGGCCAGGAAGAAGTGCCAGATGAACTGCCGCCCGGTCCGCGGGTCCTTCCCGGTGATGGCATAGCGCAGGCGGCGGGAGAAGCCGGCGTTCACCGCCTGGGGCACCGCCAAGGACAGGGCCTTAAATATCGCCTCCACGATCTCCTCGGCACAATGGTTGGTGCTCATACACACTGGGGCCGGCGGGTTGGCGTTAACGATCAGTCCCTTGGGGGCGATGATCTCCACGGGCCGCATGGAGCCCTCGTTCTTGGCCACGTCGGCGGGGGCGATATACATGATGGCGGCGTGGGCCAGGGACCGGGTGTTGGCGTAGGCGCTGTTGATGAACCCGGTCACCTGAGGACTGGACTCACCCAGATCTATCGTCATGGAATCGCCGGCGATGGTCACCTTGGCCCGGATGGGTATCAATTTATTGTCGAAGCCGTCGTCGTCCACCAGGGACTCGCCGTGGTACACGCCGTCGGGCCACTCCGATATGAACTGCCGCACCTGCCGCTCGGTGGCGGCCAAAATCTCCGCCACCGCCGCCAACAGCCGGTCGGCGCCATAGCTCTCGAGCAGTTCGCCGATCCGCTGGGCGGCAATCATCACCGAGCCGATCTGGGCGTTCAGGTCGCCCAGGAAATTCTCGGGCTGGCGCACATTGGCCGCCAGCATCTGCAGCACGTCGTCCCGAGGTATGCCCCGGTCATACAGCTTCAGGGGCGGTATGCGTATGCCCTCCTGGAATATCTCGGTGGCCCGGGGGTTGTAGCCGCCGTGGGTGCCGCCGCCCACGTCGCTGTGATGGGCGCGGTTCACGGCGTAGAAGAGCAGGCGCTCCTGGTGAAAGACGGGCCGGATGATGGTTATGTCGGGCAGGTGGCTCCCACCGAAATAGGGGTCGTTCAGGATGAACAGGTCGCCTTCGGCCACCGATTCGCCGAAGTAATCCCGCACCGCCGCCCCGGCCACCGGCAGGGCGCTGACATGCACCGGGATGCCCTCTCCCTGGGCCACCAATTGGCAATCCGCGTCCAGGATGGCGGTGGAGAAATCCCGGCTGGAGTTCAGTATCTGGGACATGGCGGTCCGCAACATCACCTCGGTCATCTCCAGGGCGATGGATTCCAGGCGGTGTTCCACCACAGCCAGTGTCACCGGGTCGGGGCGGTCCGCCACAGTTCCCGCGCCCACCTCTGAAGCCGAGCCTTCCAGCGAAACCAGCAGCTCGATACCGCCGTAGGGGTCGATCGTCGCCGTATCGCCGGGCTCCACCAACACCGTGGTGAAGTCCGATTCCAATATGGCCGGACCGCTCACCACGCTCCCCGGCGGCAGCTCTCCGATCTCGTAGACCGGCGCCTCAGTCCATCCTCCCAGGTAGATTTTGCGTCGTCCTTTCTCTTTGGCGGTCTTCTCCGTGCCACCGTCTCCGATGTCCAATTTGGGCGGGTCCATCTTGGGCAGCCGGCCCACCGCGCTCGCCCGCAGGGTCACCAGCCGGATCTCCTGCTCTGACTGACTGTAGGAATAGAGTTCCCGATAACGCTGATGGAAATTCGCCGCCCATTGGGCCAACAGCGTCTCGGCGTCTTGGGCCAGGTCCGGGAGCGGCACGTTGACCTCATAGATCTGGTCCAAGTACCGCATGTCGGCGGAGACCGAAACCTCGATGTCGGCCTCCGGCACGCCCTGGCCCAACAGTTTTTTCTCGCCCTCGGACCTCATTCCAGAGACGATGGACCTGACCAAAGCCAGGTCGATGCCCAGCAGAGACGCCGGATATGACCGGGAATAATCGTATCTGAGGTCGGTGGACAACATGCCGTAGGCGGAGAGCACCGCGGCGGCGGCCGGTATGATCACCTTCTCCACTTGGAGTTGCCTCGCCACCTTCCCCGCTTGGAGGCCCGCCGCGCCGCCGAAGGCCAACATAGTGAACCGGCGGGGGTCCACGCCCCGCTGGACCGACATTAACCGCACGCCCTCGGCGATGGACGTGGAAACCACCTCTGAGATACCCTCAGCCGCCTCGATCATGGAGAGTTTGAGCGGTTGGGCCACGTGTTCTTCAATGGCTTTCCCGGCCAGGGCCGGTTCCAGTTTCGCGCTACCGCCCAGGAAATTGGCCGGGTCCAGGTAACCCAGCGTCAGGTTGGCGTCGGTCACCGTCGGGCGGCCGCCACCCTTGCCGTAGGAGGCGGGGCCGGGCAGGGCCCCGGCGCTCTCAGGGCCCACCTGCATGATGCCGCCGGGGCCGACCGAGGCGATGCTGCCGCCGCCGGCGCCCATGGTGTGGATGTCGATCATCGGGACCGATATCTTCCACCCGCCTTCGAATTTCTCGGTGGTGAAATGGGGCTCCCCGTTCTCGATCAGTGAGATGTCGGTGCTGGTGCCGCCCATGTCGAAGGCGATGATATTGGAGTGGCCGGCCAAGCGGCCGTAGGCTGCCGCGCCGCTGACCCCTCCCGCCGGACCCGACAGTATAGACCGCACGGCCATCCGGCTTGAGTCTTCGATGGGCGCGACACCCCCATTGGACTGCATGATCAGGAAATCGCCGCCTTGCCGGAACGAGGCCAATCGCTCTTGGAGCTTTTCCAGATACCGGCCCAACACCGGGCCCACGTACGAATTGATCACGGTGGTGCTGAGGCGGTCGAACTCCTTTATCTGGGGGATAACCTGGGACGAAAGGGAGGTGAACATCTCCGGGAACTTGGCCCGGATGATCTCGCCCACCCGGTCCTCGTGTTCGGAGTTGAGATACGAGAACAAGAAGCAGACGGCCAGGGAATCCACTCCCTCGCGTTTGAGGCCGTCCAAGGCCGCGTTCAGCGCGTCTTCGTCCAACGCCACCTTGACGCTGCCGTCGGCCGTGACCCGTTCCAGAACCTCGGCCCGCAGATACCGGGGCACCAGCGGCTCCACCGGTGTCATGCGCAGGTTGTAACGGTCCTCTTTCAGGCCTTCCCGCATCTCCAGCAGGTCCCTGAACCCATCGGTGGTGATTAGCCCGACTTTAGCGCCCTTGCGCTCCACCAGGGTGTTGGTGGCCACGGTGCTGCCGTGGATGATCATGTCGGCGGACGCCAGAAAATCTCCCAGAGACCGGCCGTGAGCGGCGGCCGCGTCGTTGAGGCCCGCCATCAGCCCCTCGGAGGGGTCGTTGGGAGTCGAGGCAGTCTTGAAATAGCGGGGCGGCCGGCCTTCCTGGGCGACCACAAAGTCGGTGAACGTGCCACCCACGTCGATGCCGATCACGTACACGGTCAGCTACTCTCCAGATCTGATCTTTCCCGGTATGAGCCGTCCCGCCGGTATTCTAACGGCGGGGAGCGGCGCCGTCCAACCAGAGATCGGGGCTGCCCTGCAACGTCACTTCCCTGGTCCCCGTGGCCCGGCCCACGAAGCCCTGCGCCGATAAGAAGGCGGTGACGGCACGCCCCAAGGCCCCGCCCAGGTGGTGCCCCCGCTCCGTCCAGTCCAGGCAGCCAAAGGCGAATTCGCCGGTGGACTTGGCGGCAAATTCCACTCCCCGTTCCGCCATCGCCTGGAGCCCTTTGAGGGTGAGGGCGTAACCGACCCGGTTGCCGGAGGCGGGCAGTGGGTCCTCCTCCAGCCAACCCAGGCCCAGCATCTTGTCCATCAGCGCCACTCCGGCCACCCCGGCCAGGTGCCCGTAGCAGGTCCGGGCCCGGCGCAGGCGCGAGTCGCGCCGCACCTCCCGCTTTGCCTGGGCGCTGAGTTTGGGCCGCATCCTGATTGGCTCGTTTATCGATTGTGGCAGTTTTTGAGCCATGCTTCACCACCTCCGTTTTGATTGGACCATTGGGACCTCCGGGGCTCTCCTCAAGATTGTCATTCTGAGGCGCCAGCCGAAGAATCTCTTTTCACCTGAAGCGACACTGACCAAGAACAAAGAGACCCCTCGCTGCGCTCGGGGTGACAGAGAGGGCGTTTCGAAAGGTCTAGAGAGTATTGTGGGTTTATTGATAAGTGCGGGGCCCGCGGAAACGCCGGCCCCGCCATATCTGTGCCGAGTTCAGTCCGGGAGAGGCCTTATCAGCCGCCGCCCAGAGCGGGAAGGAAATGAACCTCGCTGCTCTCTTGCACCTTTTGCAGCATGCCCAACTGGCTGGTCTCTCCGTCGACGATCACGGCGATACCGGGGATCAGGTCCTCCTCCATCTCGTCGCAGAGGAATTCCTTGACCCCTGGGTACTGCTTCTCCAGGTTGTTGATCACCTGGCGGACGGTGCTGCCCTCCACCTGTATCTGCTGCTTACCGCCGGTGAGCTGTTGCAGCTTGGGCGGGATCCAGACCTCCGGCATCTGGGCCTACTTGCCCTCTTTGGCCCAGAGGGCCTCCAGGACCTTGTCCGGAGACATGGGCAGAGCGTTCATCCGTACGCCGATGGCATGGTAGATCGCGTTGGATATGGCGGCCATGGGAGGCACGATGGGGACCTCGCCGACTCCCCGGAGTCCGTAGGGGTGAGCGGGGTTGGCCACCTCGACGATCACCGTGTCGATCATCGGCAGGTCCAGCGAGGTGGGCATCCGGTAGTCCAGGAAGCTGCTATTCAGCATGACGCCGCTGTCGTTGTAGACGTACTCTTCGTTGAGCGCCCAGCCGATGCCCTGTACCACCCCGCCCTGGATCTGGCCCTCCACGTAGCTGGGGTGGATGGCCTTGCCGGCGTCTTGCACGGCGGTGTACCGCAGAATCTCCACCTTTCCGGTGTCGGTATCGACCTCCACGTCCACGATGTGGGCCGCGATGGACGGGCCGGCGCCGGGAGGATTCACTCCGGCGGAGCCGACGATGGGACCGCCGGTGGGGACCATCCGCGCCGCGATCTGCTTGAAGGTCAGCTTACGTTCCGGG
>CAYMZL010000100.1:0-7452 GCA_964394825.1 uncultured Dehalococcoidia bacterium
AGACGGGCGATCTTGCCGGCCAGTTCTTCAGGTTCCAGGATGGCGGGGGGACGCAGCCCAATGGGCATCCAGCCGTCGCCGTACTTGGCGGCGCGCCGGATGGCCGGGCCGGTGTGGCCGCCGATCCAGATGGGCGGGTGGGGCTTCTGCACCGGCTTGGGCTCAAACCCGGTGTCGGAGATCTGGTAATACTTTCCCTGGAAGGATGGGTTGTCCTTGGTCCAGAGTTCCTTGTAGAGCTGCAGGTACTCGTCGGTGACCGCCCCGCGTTCCTTGTAGGTGTCCAGTCCCAGGGCCTGGAATTCCTCTTCCATCCAGCCGACGCCCACGCCCAGGATAACCCGGCCGCCGGACAGCACGTCCAGGGTTGACAGTATCTTGGCCGTGAGCACCGGGTTGCGGTAGGGCACAATCAGAACGTGGGTCCCCAGCCGTACCCGCTGGGTGCAGCCCGCGATGAAATTCAGCGCCGCCAGCGGTTCATAGTAAGGCTCATCGGGCCGGAAGGTGGCAACGCCGTCGGCGGCGTAGGGATAGAAGGAATCGACCTTATGGGGCAGTACGATGTGGTCGCTGACCCATACGTGGTCGTAGCCCAAGTCTTCGGCCCGCTGGGCCACGCTGCGGAGTTGTTCCGGGCCGGCCATCGCGCCCCGGCTCGGCAATGAGGTGCCAAAGGTGACTGGCATGAGACGCCTCCATCTGCTGCTCGGGTGCTGCCTGGATTCCAGTTGCGGGACAGTGTAGCAGACCTAAGCATCCAGGGCATCAGAAGTCCACGTTTGGAGCTAGTTGCGGTCCCTTTTGACCACGTAGGTGCCGGCGATGTAGTCGTGTAAGCCACGCTTGCGCGGGTCACGTGCTATCCACAAGTAACCCAGCAAAAGGGATGTGCCCGCGATGTAACCGGCAATAACTAAAAGGATCGATAATGAGCCGGCGATCAGCAGCATACTGGGGATTGACTTGGCGACGAATTCCCGGAGAATGACCCGGCGAAAGTTTGGTATGGTCCCCTCCGCGTCGACCACCTGAATGCCTAGAAGCCTCTTTCCAGGCGTCTGGCCCAGCTTATAGGTGAATAACACGTAGTAGGGAACGGTAATGAGGAGTCCCAAAGCGGGAATTTCAACAATCGCAAAGAGAATTGTGCCTGCTAGCAATAGAATCAAATTATCGATGATGAACGCGCCGAAACGAGCTAAGAACCCGGCGTATTTTGCACCTTCGCCGGCGCCCTTCTGCTCCGCGCCGCAATTGGGACAGAACTCCACCCCCTGGCGGATGCGGGCCCCGCACTGATGGCAGGGCACGGAGACCGCGGGCTGGGGCCAGGGGCCATCCGGCCGGTTGGGCAGAGTGGCGGACTCCGGTTCGCCCGGCTGGGCCGATTCAAAGGGCGGGCACAGCGCGCAGGTCCGGGTTGAGGGGTAGTAGTGCTCTTGGCAGAGGGGCGTCACACCGCAATTGGTGCAATCGAGCGCCGCTTCTTTCGCCACCGGCACCCCGCAGGCCCGGCAATAGGGGATGTAGTCGCCCGGCAGCTCATGGGAGTCCTCATCATGCGGTAAGGGGTTGCCGCATTGACCGCAGGCCGTGGCGCCCGGCGCCACGGCCGCTCCGCAGTTCCCGCAGAACTGCTGTACCGAAGATTCGTTGGGGTCTCTTTCCGCCATCGGCCGTCCCACGTCCCACGTCAATAATGTGCTGAGGCTGCCGGCGTTACACCACGCCGGCCCTTGCCAATAGACTACTACGAATCCCGGATTCCGGATGCATCAAATCCCCTTGGTCTACCGGCTGTACACCGGGCTCCGCGCCGGCGGACGGGTCTGGGAGCGGTTGTGCCGCCTGATTGGGGTGTGCTAGTCTGAGACTCCAGGGAGCTTCAATAATTGCCGGAGAAACCGGGGATGCCGGAAAAAGTAGTCGTCGCCATGAGCGGAGGGGTGGACTCCTCAGTTGCCGCTCTGCTGTTGCATCAGCAGGGCTACGACGTCGTGGGCGTGACCATGAAGCTCTACAACCTGGAGGGTTCGGACCTACCCGCCAACTACCAAGGGTGCTGCACGCTGGACGACGTGGAAGACGCCCGCTCCGTCTGCCGCCGTCTGGGCGTTCCCCACTACGTTTTGAACACCCAGCGGGAATTCCAGTCCCAGGTGGTGGACTACTTCACATCCGAATACCAACTGGGCCGGACGCCCCATCCCTGCATCGCCTGCAACGACAAGATCAAGTTCAGCCATTTGATGGAACGGGCCGCGGTCCTAGAGGCCGATTACATCGCCACGGGACACTACGCCAGGATCGAGCGCGGTCCGGACGGAATCGTGCTAAAGAAGGCGGTTGATCCGTCCAAGGACCAGTCGTATGTGCTGTTCGGCATGGGACAGGAACAACTGGCCCGCACCCTGATGCCCGTCGGCGATTACCCCAAGAACGAGATACGGCGGATGGCCGAGGATGCCGGGTTGCTGAACGCCGCCAAGCCCGACAGCCAAGATATCTGCTTCATCCCATCGGGGGACTACAAGTCCTTCCTCAAGCAGCGGGTAACCACGGTCCCCGGAGACATCGTCGATCTCGACGGGACGGTGCTGGGCCGGCATGAGGGGATCGAGTATTTCACCATCGGACAGCGGCGCGGCCTGGGCATCGCCGCAGGGCAGCCCCGGTTCGTGGTCCGGCTGGAGCCCGAGTCCCGCCGGGTGGTTATTGGGCCGGAAGAAGCGCTCTTAAGGGATGAGATGTGGGTCTCCGGCGTCAATTATCCCCTGGGGAACCCGCCCCAGGGGCGGGTGGACGTCAACGTCAAGATCCGTTACAAGTCAACCGAGGCCGCGGCGGTGCTCCACCCCCGCGGCGACGGCGCAATCGTCCGGTTTGCGCGGCCCCAGCGGTCGGTAACTCCGGGCCAGGCTGCGGTATTCTATCAAGGTGATGTGCTGTTGGGCGGTGGGACCATAGAACCGGGCCTGGGACCGGATATGGGACCGGATATGGGACCCGGAGTGCCGGAGGACCTGCCCGCGGCCACTGCCTAGCGTTTTGCGAGGTGGCCAATGCCGGACCTTTCCCTGGAATCGGGACTCCACAGGCGCGGCGTCCGGTTCGTCGCCGGCGTCGATGAGGCGGGACGGGGGCCCCTGGCCGGGCCGGTGGTCGCCGCCGCGGTGATACTTCCTCCGGGCCTGACCGGCTCCGAACCCTGGCTCCAATTTCTGGACGATTCCAAACGATTGTCCCACGTCCGGCGGGAACGCGCCGTCGATGTTGTCCACCGGCACGCGCTGGCCGTTGGCGTGGGAATGGTCGGTCCCGAGGACATCGACGACATGGGCATCGGCCGGGCAGCCCTGGCGGCCATGCTCCAGGCCGTGGGGCAGCTTCCCCTGGAGCCGGGGCACCTGCTTTTGGACTTCATCCACGTCCGGGAGTGTCCCTATGACTACGACACCATCGTCAAAGGGGATAGCCGCAGTTACTCCATCGCCGCCGCATCCAACGTGGCCAAGGTCACC
The DNA here is from genome assembly GCA_964394825.1 of uncultured Dehalococcoidia bacterium. Lineage (GTDB taxonomy): Bacteria > Chloroflexota > Dehalococcoidia > Lucifugimonadales > UBA3495 > UBA9611. The sequence goes on from CAYMZL010000100.1 coordinate 3,525, forward strand.
CGGGACCGGCTGATGGTGGAGGCCGAGGAGACCTACCCCGGCTACAACTTTGCCAGGCACAAGGGTTATCCCACCAAGGTCCACTTTGAACGGCTGAATGAGCTCGGCCCCTGCCCCATCCACCGCCGGTCATTTGCCCCGGTGGCCCAGGCCCGAATGCTGTTCTCCGGCGGCTCCTGAACTTGTCCACGCCTCGGGGCCGTTTGGGACAGTGGGGAGAAGGGCATGCCCGCCGGTATCTGGAGGGCAAGGGCTACACGGTGGCGGCCACCAATTACCGCAGCCGGTGGGGCGAGGTTGATATCGTGGCCCGCCACGGCGAGGAACTGGTTTTCATCGAGGTCCGTACCCGCCGGGGCGCCGCGTTCGGCACTCCGGAAGAGTCGGTCACCGCCGCCAAGTCCCGGCGCCTGATCGCCACCGCGCAGGACTACCTTCAAACTCACGGTCTGGAACAATCCCAATGGCGCGTCGACCTGGTCAGCATCCGCCTGGATCTGTCCGGCAAGTTGCTTGAGGTCAACCACCTGGAGAATGCAGTGGAGCTGTAGGGAAATTGGTTCTACCGCGCCGGGGTGTTAACCGGCTCCGCCCGCTGGCTTCATTTCTCCGATGACGTAGCCGCATCGATGGAATTGTCTTGGGAGAAAGGCCCCCCTGAGATTCGAGTGGAGATCAGCGTCATAAGAAAAAGCGCGGTCAAGATCAGTCCGATAATCAGGCAGCCCCATCGCGCGGTCACAGAATTAGTCTACTATTACCAAGTCGCAATATTCAGCGTTGCTAATTCCGCTCATGGTGAGCTCCGACCGGAGTCGAGAGTCTCCCCGATGCATCGGGGGACTTGTCGAACCACCGACTGTGCGCCCTTCGACAGGCTCGGGGTGAGCGGATGACCTTGATTGCAGTTTCTGAAAGTAAGTACCAGCTTTCTCACCGTCTGCCGCGATAGCCACGTTCAGAGTTTGGGGCTGTCTTCGCCACCGGAGGTATCTGATCGAATTGCATTCGTTAGGGCGGCCATGTGGCCGGCGCCGAAGCCGTTGTCGATGTTGACCACCGCCACTCCGGGGGCGCAGCTATTCAGCATGCTGAGGAGTGGGGCCAGACCATCGAAGCTGGCCCCGTAGCCGATGCTGGTGGGCACCGCGATCACCGGGACCGAAACCAGGCCGGCGACCACTCCCACCAGGGCGGCGTCCATCCCCGCCACGACCACTATCACCCTCGCCTTCTGGAGCAACGGCAACTGGTCCAGCAGCCGGTGGAGGCCGGCCACCCCAACGTCGGTCACCATGGCGGCGTCGTGGCCCATGAGGGTTGCCGTCAACACCGCTTCTTCGGCCACGGGCAGGTCGGCGGTGCCGGCGGTCACCACGATTATGCCCTCTTTTAGGGGCGCCGTTTGGGGTATGGGCACCACGATGGCCTTGGATAGGTGGTGGAACTCGGCCTCCGGGGTGTCCTCAAGCACTGCTTGGTAGGTCTCCAGGTCCGTTTTCGTCACCAACACCGGATGACCCCGTCTTTTCATGGCGCTGACTATCTGGGCCACCTGCTCCGGCGTCTTGCCCTTGCCAAAGATGACCTCGGGCCAGCCGGTACGCAGGGGCCGGTGGTGGTCCAGCTTGGCGAACCCGATGTCCTGGTACGGCAGGTCGCGCAACTGATCGACGGCGGCATCCACGGTCATGCCGTTCTCTTTGAACCTGGCCAGAAGTTCCCGCAAACGTTCTTCTTGAATCGTGTTCCTGGTGGGCGGGCGGCGGCGCCTAGAGCAGTTGCCGCCTGGCTTGTTCGGTGACCATTTGGTAAACCTCTTGGAAGGGCGTCCCAGTCTCCAAGGCGATCCGGCGGACTTCATCCGGCTCCGGGGCCGCGCTGATGGCTTGGCCGTCCAGTAACTTGACCTTCACGCTGACGGGTCCCAGGCCGGTCTCGATGGTGACCATCTTCCGGCCGGCGACGTACCGGTCAACCAGACGGGTGCGAATGCCCAACGTGGGGGTCTCCCGCAGTATTACTTCTGACGCCTCGCGCTCCTTGTCCTTGGGCACCAGGGCTGAAAGAACCGTCCCGGGACGGTTCTTCTTCATCTGGATGGGCGTGGTCCAGACGTCCAGAGCGCCGATGGCGAACAGCCGCTCCTGGGTATAGCCCAATGTCAGGCCGGACACATCGTCCAGATTCGTCTCCAACAGCACCACTTGGTCCTGCTGTACTGAGGACTCAGCTTCGGCCTGTGACGTATCGCCCAACCACACCCGCAGCGCGTTGGAAAATTCGGCCGGGTCCTTGGCGCCCAGTCCGATACCGACGCGGTCCACGGCGAAGGCGGGGCGGTTGAAGGTAGCCAAGGTGGTGATCAGGGCCGCGCCGGTGGGCGTGGTGAGTTCGCCGGCATGGTCATACATCGGACCGTCGCCCGCCACCGGTGCGCCCGCGGCTGCGATGAGCTCCAAAGTGGCCGGGGCCGGATTGGAATAGCCGCCGGCCCGGCGGGGAGGACTGGCGTTCCCGATCACCAGCGGCGCGGCGTGAAACCCTTCCACACCCAGGTACTCAAATCCGATGGAAGAACCGACCACGTCGACCAGGGTGTCAACGCTGCCCAGTTCTTCAAGCTCCAGGATGTCCTGGGTTTCCCCGTGGACCCGGCATTCGGCCGTCCACAGCGCCTTCAATACCTGACAGGACCGGTCCTTCACGGATTGAGATAGGCTGCTGTCTTCCACGGTATCCAGTAGCTGCTTGGGGGAGTAGCGGGTCCGGTCTTCCAGGTCCACCTTCAGGTAGGTGCCCCGCATCTCACAGCGGGTCTCCTGGCGGGCTTCCAGGCGGTAGCCGCCGACGTTCAGTTTGCCGAGCTCGGCTTCCAGGTGCTCAAGGGGCATGCCCAGGTCGGTCAGGGCGCCGAGCATCATATCGCCGCTGGCCCCGCCGATGGGCTGGATGTAGGCGATCCTCATGCTTCGCCCTCAGCTCTTCCGCGCCGTTTCGGTGAGTTCTAGCTGGTCGTTCAGGCTCCCGGAACGGAGCCCGGCCAGGTCCAGTGAGACCCACAGGTAGCCGATCTTCTTGAGGGCCGCGACGATCTCTTGCCGGCGCCCGAACGCGAATTCCATCTCGTCCCCGCCCACCTCGATCCGGCAAAGGCGCTCATGATGCCGGGCCCGGACTTCCTTGAGTCCCAGTCCCCGGAGATAGTCTTCCGCCTGTTCGATCTTCGATAGGTTCTCGACGGTCACCGGTATGCCGTATGGGATCCGCGAGGACAGGCAGGGCTGGGCCGGCTTGTCCCAGATGGGAATGTCCAGGGTCTTGGCGACGGCGCGGACGTCGGCTTTTGCCAGGCCGGCCTCCACCATCGGGCTGCGGACCCGGTGCTCGGAAGCCGCCACCATGCCGGGACGGTAGTCTCCGAGGTCGTCGGTGTTGGTTCCGTTCACCACCCACTGGTAGGCCTCCCGGTCGGCCAGTTCGGTGAGTTGAGTGTAGAGCTCGGTCTTGCAGAAGTAGCACCGCTGTGAGGAATTGGCCACGTATCCTTCCCGGGCCATCTCATTGGTGTTGATGATACGGTGGGCGAATCCGAACCGTTCGGCCAGGCTGTTGGCTATTTCCAGTTCCCGCTTAGCCAGAGCCGGAGAGACGGCGGTTACCGCCAAGGCTTTTGAGCCAAGCACCCGGTGGGCCGCGACGGCGGCCAGGGTGCTATCGACGCCTCCAGAGAAGGCGACCACCACCGAGCCCATCTCTTGGAGGATGGTTTCCAAGGCCGATAATTGCTGGTTGGTTGGTGACGCCATGTTTACCTCTGGATACCGTACATACGGTCCATGGATTCGGTATAAAGATGATATAGGGCACCAGGTCAAGGCGTCCACCATGGGGGACATCATTCCGGTCACGCTAACTACTGCCGGAC
>CAYMZL010000101.1:0-7413 GCA_964394825.1 uncultured Dehalococcoidia bacterium
CTGTCCTCACTGTCTGAGGGCAGCGGTGTTTTCCATGTTTGGTTACGGGCGCCGGGTTAGGCGACCTTGGCGGGGCTGAATGCCGGGATCACCTCTTTGCCAAACAGCTCTAGGGATTCCATCACCCGTTCGTGGGCTATGGTTTCCGTCTGCATGATGAGCATGCACTGATCGACACCGATGTCTTCATAGGTCTTGATGGTCTTGATGCAGCTTTCGGGGTTGCCGGCGATGATGACGCCCCGGTCGGACAGGACGTTGGCGTCCAGTTCAGCCACCGCGGCCCGGGCCGCGCCGGGACCCGAGTCCAGGGAGATACCCGCCTCCGCCGCCTGGGCCTTGTGCTCATCGTCGGACTGCCGCAGCCAGCGGCCGAAGTCGGCTTTCAGGTTGTCCGGCACGCCGCCCCAAGACTCCAACAACTCTTCATAGGCGTTGATGCGTCCCTGGATGTAGGGCTTGTCCGGCCCGAAGAACGTCTTCATGGACTCGGCGCACAGTTCCTTAGCTTCCTGGTCGTCCTTGCCGCAGAAAGAGTGGACGTTGTTGGCCCAGTAATCGTTGACCTCGGCGCCAACCGGATCGGCGTCCTTGATGGCGTCCCGGTAGACCTGGACGTGCTCTTTTAGGATGTCCACGGCGTATGAGGCCGACGACAGGACGCCGATGCCCTTCTGCGCCGCCAAGCGGAAGCTCTCGGTCTGGGTGCAGGCCAGGTACATGCGGGGATGGGGTTTCTGGAAGGGCTTGGGCAGCACCCGCCGCGCCGGGACGTTCCAGAACTTGCCCTCCCAGGAGAATTCCTCAGACTGCCAGATCTGGGGAATCATCGTGATCGCCTCTTCCCACCGCTCCCTGGTCTCCCTGGGGTCGATGCCCTGGCCGACCTGCTCGTAGGCGTTGGAGCGCCCGGTGCCGAATTCCACCCGGCCATTGGTGAGCTGATCGACCATCGCCACCCGTTCCGCCACCCGGATGGGATGGTGGTTGGGCAGGACGGACACTCCAAATCCGATGCGTATGTTCTTGGTGCGTTGGCTGAGGGCGCCGAACATGACCTCGGGGCAGGGCGACCCGGAGAACCCCATCAGGAAGTGGTGCTCCACGAACCACAGGTTGTCGAAGCCCACTTGGTCGGCCAGCTCGCACTCGTCCAGGGTCTCCCGGTACAGGGCGTTCCAGTCCACGTCGTTTCCTTCGAAGGGCCGTTGCATCTCGAATAGGAGCCCGAATTTCATGTCTTTCCTCCCGTCGATCTTCTCTGCATCTGCAAGACTTGGCCCGTGGCCGAATCACGGTGAGTATACCGCATCGTCCCAGGAGCCGTTGTGCTGGACCGCTATATTGAAGCTGGGTTCGGCGGCGGGGCCTCAGTCTTCGAATATGTCCAAGGGCAAGAAGGCGGAAACAACGAAGTTGGGAATGTCCACCACCTCGCTCACTTTCAGGTCCACGGCCACACTGCAGATGCAGTAGGCCTGCTCCCTGGTCCAGCCCCGTTCCATCAACAGTTGAATCATGTTCAACAGCGCGTTGCGGATGGCGAGGGTGCCGTCCTCGGACTGATTTACGCCGTCGGCGATGCACATGCCGGTGGCGGCGATGAACCGCCTGGGCGCGGCCATCTCGGGGCTGGTAAAGTATTCGTCCCTCTCGAAGATCGGGAAGCGGATGTTGCGGCGGGCGGCCTCTCCCTTCAAGGGCCGGAAGCTCACGTGAAGGGTGCAGTCCATCTCGACGGCGGTGCCGCAGCATTCTGAGTCGCCTTGGGCGTAGTGGGCGTCGCCGGCCGAGAACAGGGCGCCCTCGGTGAATACCGGGAGCATCAGCCTCGTTCCCGCCGTAATTTGCTTGATGTCCATGTTGCCGCCGTTCTCCCTGGGAGGGATGGTCCGGAGACCTTCGCTGGCGAAGGGCTCCTCAGCCGGGACCGCGCCCTGGGGCGTCGGCCCCACCACCATGCCTCCCCGGCGCAGCAGTTCATCCTCCCTGAGGAGTATCTCCTGCCGCAGCGCGCGGGACGGGGCCACGCCGATGGTCCCCATGAAAGACGCCTCGGGGATGCGTACGCCGGGCAACTGCTGAGAACGGGCGAACCCGTCTTGCATCTCCCAATGGACCAGATAAGGCTCGGTGAACACGTCCCTCAGGAACCCGAATCCGGGCAGGATGCTGGTGAATCCCCAGGTGGCCGGCTCGATGTGCTGGATAGTTACCTCCAGCAGGTCTCCCGGTTCGGCCCCCTTCACGTAGACCGGCCCGGTGAGCGGATGGACCAGAGCAAGGTCGGTGCCCAATAAGTCGTTGGCGACGGTTGTTGGTGTGATCTGGCCGTCGAAGGCATGCCTGGTCTGCATCACCACTTCTTCGCCCGGGTCCACCTCGATGACCGGAGGTATATCCGGATGCCAACGGTTGTGTCCCTTTTCGGGTTCCTCGCCACACCGTTTGGAGTAGTCCAGCTCAATGCTTTTCATCAGCCTCCTCCTGTCCGGGCATCCGAATCAAGGTCCCTAACAAGATCATCGAAAGTCCCCGCATTATAGACGAAGATTGGCAAAATCCCGCCGTGGTTGACGGCAAACGCCCAACCCTGGATACTGGGCGTGAATTGAGGCCGTCGCCTCGTACTATTTAAGACACCAATTGAAGGATACGGGAGGCCGACATGCGATTAGGAGCTATCTTCCCTCAGACCGAGATCGGCGCGGACCCCTCCGCCGTTAAGGACTTCGCCCAGGCCGCCGAGGACTTGGGCTACGACCACCTGCTGGTCTTCGACCACGTTTTGGGGGCCGACCACACCAAAAGGAACAACTGGGACCGGCCCTACAACAAAGACGACATGTTCCACGAGCCCTTCGTCATGTTCGGCTACCTGGGCGCCGTCACCGAGAAGCTGGAGTTCACCACCGGAGTGCTGATCCTGGGACAGCGCCAGACCAGCCTGGTGGCCAAGCAGGCGGCGGAGGTTGACGTGCTGACCGGGGGCCGCCTACGCCTGGGCATCGGCATCGGCTGGAACGAGGTTGAGTACGAGGCATTGGGCCAGAGCTTCACCAACCGGGGCCGCCGCAGCGAGGAGCAGATCGAACTGCTGCGCCTACTGTGGACCCAGGAATCGGTGGATTTCAACGGCCGGTACCACAAGATCACCAACGCGGGCATAAATCCTCTGCCGGTGCAGCGGCCCATCCCCATCTGGCTGGGCGGGGGAGAGGAACGGGTGATTCGCCGCATCGGCAAGATGGCCGACGGCTGGTTCCCCCAGTTCCAACCCGACAGCGCCGGCCAGGAGAAGATTCACGAGATGCGGGAACACGCCACCAAAGCGGGACGCGACCCCAAGGCCATCGGCATCGAGGGGCGAATATCCTATGCCGCCGACAAACAGGACGACTGGGAGAAGATGGCCGCGGCCTGGGACGAGGTGGGCGCCACCCACCTGTCAGTCAACACCATGAAGGCCGGGCTCAAGGGACCGGACCAGCACATCGAGGCCATCAAGCGCTTCAAGGAGACAGTTTCGGGATAGGCGTCAACGGTGCGGTGATTCGCCCCTACATATGTGGATTGATTTCCCCTCTGGGAGGCCAATTCACCCACCCGCTCATGCTGTGTTGGACTACCGCCACCGACATCTAAGTTGGCTTGGGGCATCATAGTTTTTGGGATAGTCGATTGGCTCGATTGGCTATCGAGCGCGGCCTGATCTGATTTAGCGTGGAGCCAGTCTAGGGCCGGGTGTTCACTATGTGCAAAAACCGTTGGTTCTCCGTTTGCCCGGCAATGATTGAACGCTATTGCAATGAACTGGACGGGGAGATGGGGGAGGGCCGGACTGCACCTGAAAGACGGGTTTACGGTATTAGTGGCCAAAACCTAGGGTTTTCGAATTGCCGCCTCGACGGCGCTTTGTAGCGCCCTGGAATCCACCGGCTTCAATAGATAGCCGTGCGGTTCGGTCAGCTTCGCGCGTTCCAACGTGGCTTCGTCGGCGTGAGCTGTGATGAATACCACCGGGACTTCTGACTGAACCCGAATCTGCGCGGCGGCATCGATCCCGTCCATATCCCCGCTCAGCCCGATGTCCATCAGCACCACGTCTGGGCGCAGCCGAGATGCCGCAGCAACAGCTTCCTCGCCGGAGCGGACCTCAGCGGACACGCGGTAACCAAGGGACTCGAGCTTATACCGTAGGTCAATCGAAACGATGGCCTCATCTTCAACAACCAGGACTGCTACCTTGGCCATGGTCAACCTCCTTTGGTTTTCTTGGCGGGAAAAGGAACAACCGTTGGAGCGGAGATGGGCGCCAAGGAGAACGTCGGGAGACTACGCGGAGACAGTGGGACCCTCCCTTAATATCGCCCCGGTCCTGTCCTACTGATGGGGTCCAAACTCGATGATGTACGGCGGCGCGATGTGCAATTGGAAGATCTGGACCACATCCGGCGGGGATACTGCCGTTTTGACCTGGACCGAAGCCGAAGCTGTCTTGGGGCCGAATCCGAAGTCCAAGGCTGTCGCTGATCCATGAGACTTGGCCGGACCGATCACAAGGATAGCTATCATGGCCAGATAAACGGACAGAAACACCAGTATGGTTTTCTTGCTTAAGCCTGGTGCCAAGAATATCGAGAGATTCGTGGCTGACCTGGTCCGGTTGAGGCGGGCGGCGATGAGAGCATAACTAGGCATATCGGGTAGATTGGCTGAACCTGTTGCGAGGAGAGTTTGATCGCGCTCGAATGCATCTTTCCAACGCATGATTTGGTCCGCAAATTTGGGGCTCGGCGGGCATATACAGCGGCCTTGGTCGACGCGGTTGGCATCATGCTCCATCAGTCGAGCCGTCATGGCAGTCTCTCCTCATTAGATGGGACCCGGCACTTCGCGGGGTGCCGGGTCCCACCGCCGGCTGATTAACAGCCGTATTCGTCACATGGGCCACTGAATCCAGCGGAGGCCACCGCGGGCACCAATGCGCCGACGATGATTCCGACGGTAAGGATGAGCCACCGGTACTTCCAGAGCGTGAAAAGCTTTGCCATGGTTTGGATACCTCCCCTGCTTTGTGATTTGGACTGACAAGGGGAGGATGGACCGTGGCCGTTGCCAAACCGTTGCCACACCCATTGAAAGACGGGCCGGCTGAGAGCCTGGCCCGTCAAATCATGGAAAACAAAAGAGGGCCAACCGAAGTTGGCCCTCTTTGACTGATCTGGATCCGGGAAACGAGCTAAAAAAGTCCCGGCGCCTCTTACGTCAACGGTCCTGGCGCTCCTCCATCAAAGATTCGAATAGGGACCGCAATTTGGCGCCGGGACTCAGCCCCATTTCTCTGCTGATTAACTGCTCGTAATCCCGATACGCGCGCACCGCCGAGGCTGGCCGTTGCACCAGGATTAGCAAGTTCATCAGTTGATACAGGGCCGATTCGTTTAGTTGGTCCAATTCCACAACGCGGCTCAACGTGCGCACTGCGTCTTCCAGGCGTCCGGTTTCAATCTGCGCTTCGGCCGCACCGAGCCCGGCTTCGAACGCGTCCGTCTCCAATGTTGCCCTGGCCCGAATCGACCAGTCTGAATAAAACTCCTCGACGAACGGACCCTCGTACATGGAGATTGCTTCCGACAACATGTTCTCTTTAACGGGATTGGTACGGGGGAGGCTCCCGGCCTGGTGGATGAGACTTCGGAACCGGTCGACGTCATAGGTTAGGTTGGCGTCGGCATCCAAGCGGAAGATGGTGGGCGTGCTCTGCACCAAATCGAAGTAAAGAGCGCGTCTCAAGCGAAACAGAGTGGACCTCAGGCTGCTCTCTACTGAACCGGGAGACCGGTCCGGCCAGAGGTCTTCGATCAACCGGTCCCTTGTGACGGACCCTTGATTGGTGGCCAGGTAGAAAAACAACTCCTTTGCTTTGCTACTTCGCCATTGTGACGGCGAAACTATCGTTCCGTCGGTGTACACTTCGGTCCGGCCTAGGCCAAAGGCAACGATGTTCGGCTTAGACACTTCGGCCGGACTGGGCTTTTCTGCTTCTTGGCTGAATTCGGAAATGTGATTACCGGTCCGAAGGTCGAACAGCGCCGACTCAAATCTCTGAGCCAACTCCGCGTCTTTGCAAGCAAAGACCAGGGCTTCTTCTGCAACCGGTCCAAGCCGTTTGACGAATCCGTGATGTCCCAGTGCCTGCGCCATTCTTGCGGCGTCTTTGATTCTTTCCTTCGCCGACGTAGTATTCCCTTGCCGGAGGTGGACCACGCCCAGTAGAAGAACGGCTCCCGCCTGCTCCCACATACACGAATTTCGATCGAGAATCTCATTGGCCGCAATTAGGTCTGCTTCGGCCCCACTTAGATCGCCCGAAGCCAACAAAATCTCGCCTCTGATGGCCAATTGACAGCCTTCCAGCATGGACTCTCCCAGATGGCGTGTAAGGATCAGCGCTTCATTTATCAGCCTTACCGCCTGGGCCTTTTCGCCCATCAGTCCCTTTGCTCGGGCCATCTCTCCCTTGGCGCAACTGATGAGGTGGGCATCGTTGAGGTCGGCGGCGATTTCAAGACTCTGTTCAAAAACACTGATCGCCTGTTCCGCGTTGGCAGCGATACTCAAGACCTTTGCAATGGACGTCAGTGCGTAACCGCGAATCCGGCTTAGATCAAAATCTTCGCAAATGCCGTTGCTTCTATTTAGGAATTCAAGGGCCAGGTCGTAGATACCGGTCTCGTAGTACAGGTTGCCGTAGCTGTTAAGGCATGACGCCAGCCGGGAATGGTTCCCAAGCTGTTGCCAGCCCCTGGCTGCCGCGTCCAGTTCGATGATTGCGGTCTGAATATCGCCGGCGTCCTTGCAGGCTACTCCAAGATAATGATGGCCTGAAGACGATTGCGCGGTATCACCTACGGACTCGAAATATTGGGTGGCCTCGCTGAGATGCGCCCTACTTTCTATTACGATGCCAAGACGGCCGTAACACATGCCCACTTGGTAGTTTGCAGCGGCAACGTCCGCAGCAGGCGCATTGGATTGCTCAAGTTGAGATAGCGCCTCGAGGGCCAAGTCCAGCGCAGGCCGAGTCATTCCCTTGAGCCGCAACGCCATGGCCTTGGATAAAAGGCTGCGAGCGCACCCCAGACAATCTCCGGACTCGCCAAACGCCTTCAAAGCTTCGTCGCTTAATTTTAAATGTTTGTCGGGATCCCCCAACTCCCCGTGGGCGCGGGCGAGTCCCAACAACAATTGGGGGTGTTTGGCCAGAGAGGCGCCGGACAGTCCATTCAACTTCTCACAAATCGTGACCCACAAGCCCTGTGCAACTAGGCCATCCACAGCTTTATCGGCCACTGCCGCTGCGTGGTCCTCCCTTTCCGCCAAAAGGAAGTGATCGAAAGAGTCCATCCA
>CAYMZL010000102.1:0-7377 GCA_964394825.1 uncultured Dehalococcoidia bacterium
ACTACCGGAACACCGACCCCGAGAAGATGCGGGTGGAGCTGCGGGAGGTCTTCCGCGCCTGCGGCGACAAAGACCACCCAGACTGGGAGGAATACGACCAGGCCATGGTCAAACAGGACGCGGTGATTGTGCTGGTTAAGCCCGAGCGCGTTTACGGGATGCTTCGGTAGGGATGTTAGAATTTAAATTATCGCTGAAACGTTTGTAAGACAGGATTGGATGGCCGAACCTAGTTGTGCCGAAAGTTAGAGAAGCTATCCGGCTGGTCGAGCGCGATGGCTGGTATCTGGCAAGAACAAGAGGCAGCCACCGCCAGTTTAAACACCCGAGCAAAACCGGCACTGTGACTATAGCAGGCAACACAAATAGGGACTTGGCTTCGGGCACATGGAATAGCATCTTAAAACAAGCGGGTCTGACAAGAGAGGAAACGGAATGACGTATATTGTGGTGTACGAGCAGACAACCTCCGGCTGGTCGGCCTATGTGCCAGACCTGCCAGGTTGCGTAGCCGCCGGTGAAACGCGAGAGGAAACAGAACGCCTTATTCGCGAGGCCATCGCGTTTCATCTGGAGGGGCTGCGCGAATCAGAAGAGGCCATTCCTGAGCCGGGGACTTGGACCGAAATGGTGGACGTTCCAGCTTAGTCGCCGTGATTAATAAGCCATCGCCGCGTCCGACAAACACACCAACTCCCCCCGCTGGTTGACGCCCTTGATCCGGCACTCCAAGACCTTCTTTCCGGCCTCCGCGCTCTTGCCGGTTATCTCTCCCTGGAATTCGACCGTGTCGCAGCTTCTGAAAGGCGTGATGGCCCGCATCAGCAGACTGCCGCCCGAGTAGAAGCTGCTGACCGGGAAGGAAAGCTCCAGCATCTGGTCCACGTAGGACATGGTGGCGGGACCCGAGTTGGTGGTGCCGCCGAAGATGTTCTGCCTGGCGAACTCCTCATCGGTGTGGATGTTGCTCTCGCTGGGGCGGCCGGCCAGCCGAAAATCGTTCTTGCGGTTGATGATCTCCTGACTCTCGGTGATGGCCAGTTCGGCCAATACGCCGCCGACGGAAGTTGCGGCGAAGTCCAATAACCTGCCCCTGCCGGTTTGCGGTGTTTCCGCTGCGCCGGGCTGAGGGCTGTCCTCATTGGATGGCGCGTTGGCGGACGGCGCTTCACGTTGACCTTTGGCGTACTCGAAGATGCAGGTGTAGTCGTACTCGGCGGCCTTTTCGCCCCGCTGGTTGATGGCCTCGACCCGGAAGGTGACGAACTTGCTGCCCCGGCGCTCGTACTTCTCCAGCACCCGCCGCCGGCCGGTGATGGTGTCGCCGGGGACCACCGGGTGGAACCAGCGGATCTCGCATTTGGCGAAGGGGGTCTGTCTCCGGGCCGTTTTCGATACCTCAAAAGCCACGAAACCGTTGGCCTCGGCTATTTCTTCCCGGAGTAGAGGCGCGTAGCTGAGGACCATGGTTGGCATGGCGACAAGACCGCTTACACCTGACTTATATCTGCGGTCAGGATTCAGGGCAATCCGGGCGTACTCCGCGATGTTCTCGGCCGTGATCTCCACCACCGTTTCGTTGCCGACCTGACCCGGCTCCACCGCGTCGAAGTCCCACAGTTTCTCCTGCTGGTCTAGCATAGCTGTCCTCTGTTCTTGGCGAGCCTGATTGCTGCTGCCCCCATTCTACCCCACTGCGTGAGCCCAGGCTCAGATGGTGCATCCGAGCCTGGCTGTGCTATGTTAGCCTCGCAGAACCGGCAACGATTGAGTGCGGGCCAAGCCTGCCGGGGACTATTGAGATGGGAGAAATGAAATGAAAGTAGGATTTATCGGACTGGGCACCATGGGCGGCAGCATGGCCTACAACGCCCTGGAAGGCGGCAATGAGCTGGTGGTCCACGACATCAACCCGGCTTCGGCCACCCGGCACCTGGAAGCCGGCGCGGCGTGGGCCGACACTCCCAGAGAGGTTGCCGAGCGATCGGAGATTGTTTTCACCTCGCTGCCCGGCCCCACCGAAGTCGAGGCCGTGGCCTTGGGCGAGTCCGGCATCATGGAGGGCATGAGCGCGGGCAAGGTCTACTTCGACCTGAGCACCAGCACTCCGGCCATGATTCGGAAGATTCATGCCGAGGCCGCGGCAAGGGGTATAGCTGTCCTGGACGCCCCGGTGAGTGGCGGTCCCAGGGGCGCGGCCAGCCGCAACCTGGCCATCTGGGTCGGCGGCGACAAGGATGTGTTCGACCGCTGCAAACCGGTGCTGGATTCCATCGGCGACAAGGCCTACTACGTCGGCCCCATCGGCTGCGGCGCCATCGCCAAGCTGGTGCACAACTGCACCGGGTACATAGTCCAGGCGGCCCTGGCCGAGGTGTTCACCATGGGCGTTAAAGCCGGCGTCGAGCCCTTGGCCCTCTGGCAAGCGGTGCGCAAGGGCGCCCAGGGACGGCGCGGCACCTTTGAGGGGTTGGCCGAGCACCTGCTGCCGGGCAAGTTCGACCCGCCCGACTTCGCCCTGCGGTTGGCGCGGAAGGACGTTGACCTGGCCGTGTCCGTGGGCCGTGAGTTCGACGTTCCCATGCGGTTGGCCAACCTGGCGCTCATGGAGATGACCGAGGCCATGAACCGAGGCTGGGGCGACCGCGATTCCCGCGTGGCGATGCTGCTACAGGAAGAGCGCGCCGGCGTGGAGGTGCGGGTGGACGAGGATGTGCTGAACGCGGTGTTGGAAGCGGAGAAAAATGCCTAGGAATCAGTCCGCCGCTTCCGGCTGCCAACGCAGGTCCGGCCGGCGGGCGGCCAAGGCTTCGTCCAGCCGGGCCACCGGGGTGGTGTGGGGCGCGCTGTTCACCAGTTCGGTGTTCTCGGTGACCTCGCGGTCGATGTCGATGAGAGCCTGGACGAACGAGTCGATGGTGTCCTTGGTTTCCGACTCCGTCGGCTCGATCATGAGCGCCTCGTGGACGATGAGCGGGAAGTACATGGTCGGCGCGTGAAAGCCGTAGTCCAGCAACCGCTTGGCGATCTCCAGGCCGCTCGAGCCGCGCTCCTTTTGCCAATCGGCGGAAAAGACCGCCTCGTGCATACAGGTGCGGTCGTAGGGCAGGTGATAGACGCCGCGCAGGGCATTCATCATGTAGTTGGCGTTCAGTACCGCGTTGCCGCTGATGGACTTGATGCCCGCGCCGCCCAGGGTCCTTATGTAGGTGTAGGCCCGCACCAGCACGCCGAAGTTGCCGTGGAACCCGCTTAGCTTCCCGATGCTCTTCTCGGGCGTGGACAACTCAAAGGCACCGCCACGTTGGGTGATGATGGGGGCCGCCAGATAGGGGGCCAGTTGGCGGGTGGCGCACACGGGACCCGCTCCGGGCCCGCCGCCGCCATGGGGCGTGCTGAAGGTCTTGTGCAGGTTCAGATGGGCGACGTCGAAGCCAAGGTCGCCCAGCTTCACCCGGCCCAAGAGGGCGTTCATGTTGGCGCCGTCGCCGTAGACCAGACCGCCCGCTTCGTGGACTATCCGGCAGACCTCAACGATGTTGGTGTCAAATAGACCCAAAGTGCTGGGCAGGGTGATCATCACGCCGGCGAGATTGGGACCGGCGACCTCATGCAGGGCCTCCAAGTCCACGTTGCCCTCCTTGTCGGAGGCCAACTCCACGACCTCGAATCCGGCCATGGCGGCCGACGCCGGGTTGGTGCCGTGGGCGCTGTCGGGGATGGCCACCTTAGTCCGGCCTGTGTCGCCATTGGCCAGGTGGTGCGCCCGAATCATCAGCATGCCGCCCAACTCCCCGTGGGCGCCGGCCAGTGTCGCCAGGCCCACCGCGGGCAAGCCGGTGATCTCACTGAGGAAGCCCTGCAGCCGGTGCAGCAGGTCCAGCGCCCCCTGGGAAAGTTCGGCGGGCTGCATCGGGTGGATGCCCGCGAAACCGGGCAGGAACGAAATCTCGTCGTTTATCTTGGGGTTGTACTTCATGGTGCAACTGCCCAGGGGATAGAAATGGGTGTCGATCGAAAAATTCAACTGGCTGAGCCCGGTAAAATACTGGACCACCTCGGGCTCCGACACCTCGGGCAGCGGCAGTTCGTCCCGCAATAGCGCGCCGCCGGGCAAGGGCTGGGCCGGAACATCCAGGTCCGGCAGCACCGAGCCCACGCGGCCCGGCACGCTCCGCTCCATCAACAGTTTTTCGGTCTGCCGGTTGCCGCCTTGCCGCATTACTTGAACTCCGCCAGCGCGGCCACCAAGGCATCGATGTCCTCTCTGGCGTTCATCTCGGTGACACACAGAAGCATGCCGTTGGCCATCTGCCCGCTTACGTCCAGACCGCCCAGAATGTTCCGCTCCATCAGCTTCTTGTTGATCTCGGCGGGTGGAGCGGGGCATTGGACCACGAACTCCTGGAAGAAAGGGCCGGAAATGGGGAGGGAATAACCCGGCAATTCGCCGATCTTGGCAGCCGCGTAGTGGGCTTTGTGGTAGCACAATTCGGCCACCTGACGCAGCCCGTGTTTGCCCATGGCCGCCAGATAAATCGTGGCAGCCAGGGCGTACAGGGCCTCGTTGGTGCAGATGTTGGAGGTGGCCCGCTCCCGGCGGATGTGCTGCTCCCTGGTCTGGAGGGTGAGCACGTAGCCGGTCTTGCCGTTCTTGTCCACCGTGCGGCCCGAGAGACGGCTGGGCATCTGGCGGATGTATTCCTGCTTGGTGGCGAATAGGCCCACGTAAGGTCCACCGTAGCTGGCGGGGATGCCCAGGGGCTGCCCATCGCCGGTGACGATGTCGGCCCCGTAGTGGCCCGGAGTCTGGAACATGCCCATGGCGGTGGGGTCGCAGGAGACCACCGCCAGGGCGCCCTGCTCGTGGGCGGAGTCCACCAATGATTGCAGGTCTTCGATGTACCCCAAAAAGTTAGGATATTGCAGCACCAGACAAGCCGTCTCGGCGTCCAAGCCGGGCCGGGACGGGCTGACAACCTCCACCGAGATGTCTTGAGACTGGCAGTAAGTTCGGATAACGGCCGAGTAGGCTGGAGAGAGGGTGTCGGCCAGGAGCACCTTCGCCCGTTTGGTCACCCGGCAGGCCATCAAGGCCGCCTCGGCCAGACTGGTCGCGCCGTCGTACATGCCGGCGTTGGCCACTTCCATGCCGTAGAGGTTGCAGACCAGCGTCTGGAACTCGTAGATCACCTGCAGCGTCCCCTGGCTGGCCTCGGCCTGGTATGGCGTGTAGGCGGTGAGGAACTCGCCCCTGGTTATCAACGGCTTGATGATGGCGGGGATGAAATGGTCGTAGGAGCCGGCGCCCAGGAAGGAAGGGCCGCTGCCCAGGGGACGGTTCTTGGCGGCCAAACCGCCCAGTTCCCGCTGGATCTCCAGTTCCGACAGCGGCGGGGGCAGGTCCAGAGCGGGATTGCGGAACTCGGCCGGGATGTCGGCGAAGAGCTGATTTATGGAGTCAATGCCCAAGGAGGCCAGCATCTCTGCCTGCTCGCCGGTGGTGTTGGGGATGTAGTGGGACTGGAAGTGCCCCCCGCTGGCTCCTGCGGCGTTGGGCCGGATGGCGGTCATTACAGTCCAGCGGTGTAAGCGTCGTAGTCTTGGGCCGACATCAACCCGTCGGCTTCTGCAATGTCCACCATGGTTACTTTAATCAGCCATCCTTCGCCGAAGGGGTCTTCATTGACCAACTCGGGGTGGTCGAGCAGCTTCTCGTTGATCTCCGTTACCTGGCCGGTGATGGGGGAGAACAGGTCCGAAACGGCCTTTACCGATTCTACCTCGCCCATCTTGCCCAGATGGGCCACGCTGTCGCCGACCTTGGGCAGCTCGAAGAACACGATGTCTCCCAGTTGGTCCTGGGCGTAGTCGGTGATACCGGCTACGGCGGTCTTGCTGGCCGAGTCTTCAATCTTGACCCATTCGTGTTCTTGGGTGTATCTGCGGTCGTCGGGACTCACTTCGCCTAGGTCCTCCTGGGCCGGGTGTAGAAGGGGAGCGCCGTAACGGTCACCTGGACGGTGCGGCCCCGAATGTCCAGATCCAGCGCCGTACCGGGCTCGACATAACGCTCCAAAACGTAGCCCATGCCGATGCTGGTGTCAAGGGTTGGCGAATAGCTTCCGCTGGTCACGGAGCCGATGGTCTCTCCATGGTGGAGAAGGCTGTACCCGGCGCGGGGCGCGCTGCGTCCCGGCAGGGTGAATCCAACCAATCTCCGTTGGACGCCATTTTCCTGCTGATCCTTCAGAACATCCGAGCCGACGAATTCCTTGTCGAAGCGGACAAAGCGGCCGAGGCCGGCCTCGATGGGCGTGGTCTCCTCGTCGATCTCGTGGCCGTGGAGGGGCAATGCCGCCTCCAAGCGCAAGACGTCCCTGGCGCCCAGCCCGCACGGGACAGCGCCCGAGCCGGTGAGGGCGGTCCAGACCTTGACCACGGCGTTTCCCTGGACCAGCATCTCGAACCCGTCTTCCCCGGTATAGCCGGTCCGGCCCACCAGCACCGGAGCCCCCTGAATGGCGCTTTCGGTCCAGGAAAAGGGCCGCATCTCCGAAAGCGTGTTATCGGCCAGCTTGTCGATCACGCCGGGAGTGCCCGGACCCTGGAAGGCGATGAGGCCGGTTGTTTCGGTGACATCATGCATTGTGCAGCCGGGAGAGAACTTCTCGTCGATCCAACGTTGGAACCAGGCAACCACGGCCGGGCGGTTGCCGGCGTTGGGAATCAGCAGGTACCGGTCCTCAGAGAGCCGGTAGAAGATGGTGTCGTCAATCACGCCGCCCTTCTCGTTGCAGATCATGCAGTAACGGGCCCGGCCTACTCGGAGGGTCGAGGCGGAGCCGGTGAGCACCCAGTCGAGAAATCCGGTGGCCTTGGGGCCGGACAGGTAGAGACGGCCCATGTGGGAGACGTCGAAAACCCCAGTTGCGGTCCGGACGGCTTTCACCTCGGCCAAGATGCCGGTTGGGTACTGCACCGGCATGTCCCAACCCCCGAAGGGCACCATGCGTCCGCCCAAGGAAACGTGGGTGTCGTAGAGGGCGGTCCGGAGGTTGTCTGTGGTCACGTAGTACGGCGCTTCCAGCGGTAAAATTTCAGGCGTGTACAGGCGCGCTAAACATGATAACCGCTGCCTGTTGCCGAAACAAGGGTAAGGGGAATGAGCGGGGTCGTGACGGAATCAAGCGACTGTTGATTGACGTTCGACGGATGTGCGAGTAGACTCCTCCAAAATTCGACTAGGTTGGCCGACATTGCTCACATTGCCGGGTAAGAAATTATTGTTCGTTCTCGCTGCCGCCATTACTTTAGGTGTATCTTGCGGAGGTTCGAGCGATACGAGTCTTCCCAGTACCGCGACTGAGGTGTCAG
>CAYMZL010000103.1:0-5721 GCA_964394825.1 uncultured Dehalococcoidia bacterium
CCTCAAGTAATGTCTTTTGGGCGGCGGCCCAGAGTGAACCAGCCACAGACGCGCGTGATGCGGCAACCCGGCAACCCAGGAGGGACCATGGCAAAACTGACCGGAGCCCATCTCTTCATCCGGTGTCTAAAACTAGAGGGCGTTGAGAAGGTGTTCACCATCGTCGGCGACACCATCCTGCCTCTGGTGGACGCTGCCGAAGACGAGGGCATCCAGTTCATCGATGCCCGGCACGAAGGGGCGGCCTTGCACATGGCCGACGGCTACGCCCGAATCACCGGGCGTCCGGCGGTGGGCATCTTCACCGGCGGGCCGGGATTTTCCAACGCCATCTCCGCCCTTCCGGCCATCTACACCTCCGAGAGCCCGGTGATCTTCATCGCAGGGGCGGCCGAGATGCCCCAGAAGGGTATGTCGGCCTTCCAGGAGATCGACCAGATCGGCATGACCACGCCCGTGACCAAGGGTTCGTGGCTGGTCCACGACAAGACCCGCATCCCCGAGTTCGTGGCCACCGCCTTCCGCACCGCCACCACCGGACGGCCCGGCCCGGTGCACCTGACATTGCCCATCGACCTGCAGGAAGCGGAGATCTCCGAGGAGGACCTGCCGCAGTACATGCCCCAGGAATACCGTCCCACCGGACGGCCCCAGGGCGACCCGGTTCTGATCGAACAGGCCGCTGCTCTATTAAAGGGCGCCAAGAAGCCGGTGATAATCGCCGGCAACCCGGCCCGCTATTCGGTGGACCCAGCCCAGCTCCAAGAGCTGGCCGAGTCCACCGGCATCCCCGTGTTCACCGTCGAGCAAGCCCGGGGCCTGTTGGACGACGAACACCCCCTCTGCTTCGGGTACGCCGATGGTGCGCTCAACCCAACGGCGCGGCGCTTCCGGGAGGCCGACGTTGTGCTGCTTCTGGGCAAACGGCTGGACCACCGGTACCGCTACGGCGGAGTCTTCTCCGATTCGGCCAAGATCATTCAGGCCGACCCGTCTCCCGCCGAGATCGGCCGCAACCGAGGCGTGGCCGTGGGGATACAGGGCGACCTGGGCGCGGTGGTGGAACAGATAACCGCGGCCGCCAAGACTGGGGGTGGCTTCGGGAAGAACATCGCGAAGAACATCGCGCCTTGGGTTGAGCAGCTCAAAAAAGACGCGGCGGCCTGGGAAGCCGAACTGCGGGCCAAGGCCGACGGCCAAGAGCCCATGCATCCCCTGGACGTATTCACCAACCTGGAACAGCACTTGGACGAAGACACGGTCCTGGTGATGGACGGCGGCGATTACGTGCAGTGGGGCCGGTCGTTCTTGAAGGCCCGCAAACCGGGCCGGTTCCAGCGGTTGGGGCCGTTGAGCCACCTTGGGGCCGCGGTACCCTACGCCATGGCGGCCAAATTAGCCCTTCCCGAGTGCAAGGTTCTAGCCTTCTCCGGCGACGGGGCCTTCGGGTTCTACTCCATGGAGTACGACACCTGCATCCGGCACAACATCAACATCACCACGGTGTTGGGCAACGACCACACCTGGGGCATCGACAAGACCTTCCAGATGGCCTATTACAACCGCGCCGTCGGGACCGACCTGCGGCCCATACGCTATGACAAAGTGGTGGAAGCCATCGGGGCCTACACCGAACATGTGGACAAGCCCTCCGAGGTCGGCCCCGCGGTGGGACGGGCCCTGGCATCGGGCCGTCCCGCATTGATCGATGTGGCGATCCGCTCCGGGGCCAGCCCCCTGGCGGACGCGATGATTGCCCGCCGGACGGGCGGGTAGGGCCTACCCTAACGATGTTCGTCGCCAAAGAGCGAAATCATCGAGTTATTTCGTAGAGAACTTTACGACGCACGCAATTATCAATTTTTACTTTGATGTTTATTCAATATTCGAATACAATATTGGCTAGTAAATAGGGTTGACAAATAAATAGCCCGCCGCTAAGGTGTGGCATAAGGCTAAAACCCGAGCCCAGCGATATAATTTTTGGGAGGGACTTGCATGTTAAAGATTGGTCATGAGGTCGTAAGGCCTGGGAAATACCCCGGCGATGATTCCGTCACCATTTCCGTTCCTGAGGAATTGGAAACGGTACCGGGCATTCCTCTGAACTACCGGGAGATTGACTGGTACGCCCGCGAGTACCCCCTGGAAACCATGAACATCAACGAGAGGGCCTCTCGTGACTGGGCCAATGCGATCCGCGACACTCACGTAGAGATGCGTGAGATCCGGAAAGAGCATGACAAGTTGAACCGGTCGTTAATCATGGCCGCGCGCTTGACCGGTGACCAAGAGCCGACGGCAGAGGCCACCGGCGAAGACGTCACCGAGGCCATCAAGGCCAAGTGCCGTGAGCTCGGCTACATCGAAGTGGGCATCACCGCCTACGACCACCGGTACACCTACAACTCGAAGAAGGACTGGGTGAAATTCCCCCACGCCATCTGCTTGGCCTACGAGCAGGACTTCGAGCCCACCCAGACGATTCCCAGCATCGACGCCGAGATCGTCCACTCCAGCACCTACCGCACCGAAGGAGCGGCGGGTCTTGAGCTATCCAAGTTCATCCAGGGTCTGGGCTACCACGCCCAGGTCCACAGCCCCAACGACAACACCGGCCCCTACATCCCCATGTTCGTGGAAGCCGGTCTCGGTTCCTTGGGCGCATGCGGCTATCTGCTGACCCCCCACGTCGGCTCCCGCTGCCGCCTCATGATTATCACCACCGACGCCAACGTAACCCATGACAAGCCGGTAGACTACGGCATCCACGCCTTCTGCCAGGTCTGTCAGGTCTGCGTGAACCGCTGCCCCGGCCGCGCCCTGATGCGCGACAAGGTGTGGTGGAGAGGCATCGAGAAGAACAAGCTATACTTCAAGCGCTGCCGCCCCGTGATGGCCCGCTACCTGGGCTGCGGGGTCTGCATGAAGGTCTGCCCCATCCAGAAGTACGGAATGGGCACTGTGATGGAGCACTACGCCGAGACCGGTCAGGTACTCGGCAAGGGCACCCACGACCTGGAAGGCTACGAGCTAGAGGGCAAGGGCTACTTCGGACCCGGCGAAATGCCGGTGTTCGAGCGCGAGTTCTTCAACTCCATGCCCCAAGGTGACACCGAGGAGTGGGCGTTCGAGAACTTCAAGCAGAAGGCCATTGCTGCCGGCGGCGAAATCAGCGACGAGCTGATGAATGATTTCCGCGAGGAAGTCCAGCGTGGACTGTCTCAGAGCCGCGACAACCTCGAGATGATGGAAGAAGTGGACTACATCTAGAAGTCCCCCTCATCCACCAAAACGTAGGTACCAAAAAGAGGCCGGTCCCGACGCGTCGGGACCGGCCTCTTTGTTGTTTAGACTTTATTCCGGACGGAGATCACACCCGCGTCACGTCACGCCCACCGGCCCCGGGGTCGCCGGCGCGGACACTTGCTACAAACTCCCCGATGACATGCGCTGGAACGGCCATGCCGACTTCCAAGCCGGCCATCATGGTGCTCATGCCGATCAAGCGGCCTTGGTGGTCCACCAGCGGGCCGCCTGAATGGCCAGGGCGCAGGGCCAAGTCCACCACGATCCAATCCCTTCCTCCACCGGGGGCTTCCGGAAGGTCCGGGCCGGCGCCGATCACGATCCCGGCCGCCGCCACCCCGGCCACGCCCCAGGGATGACCCATGGCCATCACCCACTGGCCAGCCCGGAGCGCCTTAGAGTCCCCCAATTCGATGGGATGAAGCTCCGGCAGCTTCCCATCGACTTGTTCAATCTTTAGTACGGCCACGTCCAGGTCATCGTCCTTGGCGAGCAGTGCCGCCGCCGTCACCGATCCGTCTGTCAGGGCCACCTGCAATTCTCTCCCAGACGGGTGGCCCCTTTTCCCAGAGACTACGTGAGCGTTGGTGACCACGAGCCCATCGGCGCCAATCACCACACCCGAGCCCGAACCGCGGCGTCCCACCGATACCCGGACCAGGCTCTTGCGAACCAGGTCCGCCAATTCACCAAGGTCAGAGTTCAACTGGGGTAGTAGAGTGGTCATCATCACCGCCTTACGGATGGGTGACCGGCGAGACGGTCAGCTCAACCAACTGGCCACCCCGGAGGATGCGGACCGAAATGGGCTTGCCGATGCGGCCGCCGTCCAGGCCGTTGAATAGATCGTCCATGTGCCGCACGGGTGATTCACCCAGAGAAACCAGCGTGTCGCCAAGGAACAGCCCTCCCTCCTCGGCCGCGCTGCCCTTTTCCACCGAGACCAGCAGAAGCCCGGTTTCCTGGCCCAACTCTTTGGCCAAAGCGTCCGGCAGGCGAGTCGGCTGGGCACCCACACCAAGATAGGCCCGGCGGACGCTGCCGTGCTCTTCCAGGTCCCGTACCACCCGGTTGAGAGTGGGAGCGGGCACGGTGATCGAGACGCCGCGCACCAACGCCGAGCTGTTGAGTCCCACGAACCGGCCCTGGGCGTCCACCAGCGGCCCGCCGGAGAATCCGGGGTACATCACGGTGTCCGTCTGAAGGTAACGGTCCACAGGCCCGCCGGCGGGTGTCCGCCAGGGTTTGCCCAATGCTGAAACGATCCCCATGGTGGCCCGGACGTTGGCCCCAGGCCGGCCCAGCGCCAAGGCCAGATGGCCCACCCGCAAGCTTTCGGGCTCGGCCCAAGACGGGACGCCGGAACCCCGCTTGGGCGTTCGAAGCAGCGCCAGGTCGGTGCTTGGGTCCCGGCCCAAAAGCTCCGCCGCCACGGTTTCGCCGTCTTGAAAACCGACGTTGATGTTCTCGTCACGTTCCAACACGTGGTGGGCCGTCACGATCAACCCTTCGGCGTCCCAAACGATGCCGGTGGCCGGCAGACGATCGCGCCCTTCCACCCGCACCAGGCCATCGGCTGCCGAAGCAACGGCGTCGGCCAACGCTTCTGAGAGATCGGGCAATACTGTCG
The DNA here is from genome assembly GCA_964394825.1 of uncultured Dehalococcoidia bacterium. GTDB lineage: Bacteria > Chloroflexota > Dehalococcoidia > Lucifugimonadales > UBA3495 > UBA9611. Next base: position 4,940 of record CAYMZL010000103.1, read on the forward strand.
ACATGTTCTACTCCTGCTTCCCGGCCCGCCGCTACTACCGCTGCAAGGCCGGTTGAGATTCGCGGCGGTTCCGCCGCCTATATCCAGACTACCAACGGGGAACGGACCGCGCATCCCAAATCCGGCTAGGACCGGACCCGGAAGAATGGGCAGGTTAGAGGGGAAGGAGTCCCAGCCGGGTGGCCAGGGCAACCGCTTCGGTGCGGCTCTGGGCGTTGAGCTTGCCCATGATGGAATTTACGTGGAATTTAACGGTGTGCTCGCTCACCTCGAGACGGGAGGCGACTCCTTTGTTGGGCAGGCCCTCGGCCAGTAGCCGCAGGACATCGTGCTCCCTGGGCGTCAAAAGTGAGGCCGAACCGGGTCCCGGGACGGCTGACCCGGAGCCTCCGGACAGGGCCGGGTCGGTCACCTGGAGACCGTGACTCAGCGCGGTCAGTGCGGCGGCCATCGCTTCGGGGGACGCGTCGCGGCTCAAGAACGCTTGGGCGCCTGCCGCCCGGGCCTGAGCGGCCTGGTTCCTAGTTGCGGCTAACGCAAGCACGGATGGGGTGTTTTCAGGAAGGAGTCTCAGATTGTCCGTGGCGGACGCCGTTTCCCAGGAAACGTCCCACACGACCACGTCGGGGGCATAGACGTCCAGAGGCAGGAACGGGTTTTCATCTCCCGAAACCTGACCCACTACGGTCAGGCCTGGCTGTTGGTCCAACACCGCGGCCAGCCCGGCCCGGGAAAGGCGGTCCAGGGAGACCACCAGGACACGGAGCTGTGTCATCTCGTCA
>CAYMZL010000103.1:5821-7262 GCA_964394825.1 uncultured Dehalococcoidia bacterium
CGGTTGAGGCGCGCCATCATCTCGTAGTAGCACGCCGTGAACGCCAGCGCAACGGCGCCCTCATCCCCCACCAGATGGGTTGCGGCTTGCCAGGTCGAGTCGCGCATCTGGTCCCGGACCACCTCCATCGCGAAGTGCACCCAGATGCCTTCTTTGGGCAGCAACCCCCGCGGCGCCGTCCCGGCGGCGATTCCATCTATGACCGCATCGCCAACGCCGGCCTCACGCGCCAACGGCTCAAACGAGTCCCAAAGGGTTTTGCTATCCCGCTCGTGAGCCACGGTCAGCGCCACCGTGAGGGTTACCCAAGGCTCCAGATCGAGCCGGCCAACGAGTTCATCCAGTCCAGCCATCCCGGACCCCACTTGAGTGTTGGCGAATAAGGCCCGGAAGGTGGCCGCCAAGCCCGACTTGGCGTTGGTGACTCTCTCGTACTTAATCTGCATCTCGGATGAGATTTTCGGTTTGAGAGTGGCTGGAAGGCGTGACATAACCGCTCCTTGTGCTGGTATCGCGATATGGAGCTCAGTCCAGTATGGGCCTCGCCTCGGACTCAACCGTAACGCCTTGGACGCCAAAAAGCTCCCAAGGGCTGAAGGACACCACGAACGTCTTCGCGTCTTCAACGGTTGGGAACCCCTTTTGTGAGCGGTCCGGTTCATACCCCATGGTCCTGGCATAGGCGTCGATGCCGCGCTTGGTATCTCGGTACCCGCCGATGACCTCCACGTGCCCCGCATCGTCGTCAAAGATCAGGTTTTGTCCCCTTTTCATGTCTCTCCAATAGACACTCATGCGCACCTTCCCTGCTCCGAGGAGCTTTCTGGTTAATTTTCTGATGGCTTGATTGACCATTATAGACCGTTTGATTACCGCCTCCGACCTAGCGCCATCTAGGTGGGATTGACGAATGCGACTTCACCCCCACTCTAACTCTCCCCCTTGCGAGGAGGAGAGGACTAGTCCCTTCCCCCGCTATGGGGGAAGGTTAGGATGGGGGCGTTGTCTTATCACTGCTGAAGAAACAGGGCCGGAGAGAAAGTCTCCGGCCCCAAGCGAATCAACCAGCTATCAAGCGAACCTTCTGAGTCCGCTTACAACTGGTCCACGCTGATGTTGACGGCTGGGACGCCGGCGCTGGCGGGCTGGTCCTGCTTGAGGGCATCGGCCAGGCGCTGCACCTCTGGTTGGTAGGCTTCCGGGTCGCTCTGCTGCCCTCTAAGGTCGAACACAACATGCTCCGCCGTCAGGGAACGGGAGGACCGGGACTTCTTCTCTATGAGGGCGTCGTCGGTAGCCCCCAGAAAAAATCGCCACTTTTCCGTGGAAAGCTGTAGCTGTTTGGCATGGGTGATGTCGTTCAACACCGCCTCGACTTCCAGGGAAGCGGCCGAGCCCAGCACCAACATCTTGTCGTAAGAGCGTATCCAGCGTTCGACCT
>CAYMZL010000104.1:0-7223 GCA_964394825.1 uncultured Dehalococcoidia bacterium
GCCGGCCTTGCCCAGCCTCCCAGTAGCGGACGCTGAACCCGTCGGCCTCCACCTTCCCTTCGGTGAAGACCGCTTCGTCGATAATCTTTCCCGGCATCTACTCCCCTTTCCCGATTCAGAACTCTTTGATCTGGGGTATGACGCCCTTTCCGAACAGCTCAATCTCTTTCATGACGCCCCGGTGGTCCACCCTGTTCTGTTGGAACGGCAGATCGACCACGCCCACGCCGCACCGGTCGTGGAATTCCTTTATCTGTTGGGCCACGGTGTCGGGGCCGCCCAAGAAATTGATCCCCAGGGAGTTGCCCACCACGTCTCCGTCCGGACTGCCGGCCACCAGGCCCCGCAGGTCGAACTCTCCGCCGGTGCGGGCTGATTGTATCGCCTCGGCCACCGTCCGCCGGAGAGGGATGTTGGGCCCGGGTCTGGACTGCATGAGGCCCTCGAACCAATCGTTGGCCAGCTTGTCCGTCTCGGCCACGTAGATGCTGCCCCGGTAGACGATGTTGTCCGGGCCGGGGCTCCAGCCTGCCTCTTCGCACCAGGCGCGGTACTTGTCCGTTAATGCCCCCATCTGGTCCACGGGCAGGAAAGATACCCCCAGGCCAAGTCTGTGCTCCGCGGCGTACCGGATGGTGTCGTCGCTTCTGGTGCCGACCACCACCGGCGGGAACGGTTGCTGCACCGGACGGGGCCAGACGGCCACGGTGCGGTATTGGTAGTAGCGCCCCTCCCAGGAGAAAGGCTGGGGCTCGGTCAACGCCTTCAATATCAGGTCCATGCCTTCCAGCAGTCTGCCCCGGCCCTCCGCCGGGTTGATGCTGTAGACCTGGTCCTCGTTGGGCGTGCCGCGGAGGAATCCCGTGATGACGCGGCCGTTGGTCAGGTTGTCGAGCAGGGCAATCTCTTCCGCGATGCGCACCGGGTTGTTCAGCGGCAGCAGGTGCCCCAACAGGGCGATCTTGATCTTCTTGCACCGTTCGGCCACCGCCGAGGCCATGACCGACGGTGTGCCGGTGGGAATCCGGCCCGAGTAGTGGTGCTCCGAGAAGCTCAACCAGTCGAAGCCCATCTCCTCGGCCAATTCGCACTCTTCCATGCCGTCCTGGTAACTCTGCACCGAGGTCTCGGTGTCATTGTAGGCCGGCGGAATCGGCCAGGTGGCAGGGAACGTATGCCGTTCCGAATAACCCATCGCGCCGAAGTAGGATGCCTTCATGCCTTTTGCCACCTTCCGCTGACCGCCGGTATCGGGGAGATAGTACCCTCGTTACGGGTGGAACGTCCACCACCTGCTGGGTCCAGCATGAGAAAAATCGCCCGGTGTTCCGTTTCTCCGGCAGCCGGACTATCATAGGGGCGGAAATTCGGCTCATATCTGAACATCTGGAGGGCCCGATGCTCGCAGACAACATCCGGCTGAAGAATATCAACCACATCACCTACAACGTCAAGAACAAGGACGCGGCTCTGAAATGGTACGAGGATATCCTCGGGTTGAAGCAGATCCCGAAGATGGTCGACGCAGACCATCTCTACTGGCTGCAACTGCCCAGCGGTGCCATGGTGCATATCATCGAGAATGCCGACGCCCCGTCGGCCCCGTCCCACCACACCGCCTTTGAGGTGGACGACATCGAAGCTTCGCGGGAATACCTGATCCAGAAGGGGATCGAGACCACCGATATCCAGACCAGGAACGACGGCCAACGGGCAATGTACCTGAATGACCTGGACGGCAACCGTATCGAGATATGCACGGTGTCCGGGTTCGGAGTCCTGGTCTAGAAACTACCTCCCCAAGAAAGGAGCATGGCATGATCTTCGGCGCGATAACCAATTCGTGGCGGGAGCAGTTGCCCTCACACAGCGTTAAGGAACTGGTGGGGGAGGCGGTCAGGATGGGCGCCAAGCACATCGAGCTGCGCCAGACCTGCCTGGGAGAATGCGAAGAGGGGGCCGGGGACGACTGGCGGCCCAACCTGGAAGGGCTGCGAGAGGTGGTCCAAGCCTATCCCGCTCTGACCTTCGACCTGGCGATGGCGCTGCCCTGCCTGAGCCGGAAGATCGACCCCCAGGGCGAGGGTTTCCAAGCGGCGTTGGCCGGGGCCAAGCTGGTCGGCGGTTCCCTGCCCCATCTCCGGGTGGTCGACCCCGCGCCAATCGACTCACCTTGGGATTCCCCCAGCGACATACCGGAGGAGGCCCTGAGCCTGGCGGGCCTGGCCACCGAAGCGGCGCGGCAGGGGGTGATCATGTCCTTGGAGAACTCCGCGCTGCCGATCCGCAGCATGGCCATGCTGGTGGAGCAGGTCCGGAGCATGGTCCCTGAACCGGCCGGGCAAAATTTGGGCCTCTGCCCGGACCCGACCAACCAACTGCGCCGCTTCCCGGACTCCGACCCCTTGGCTGAACTGGAAGCGCTGCCCTTGGACATGATCAAGATCGTCCACTTCAAGCAAATGAGCGGCGGAGAGACCCACCTCAGCGTGGACGACGGCGACCTGGACTGCCGCAGGATGCGGGACATCCTCGACGCCAAGGGCTACGCCGGGGCGGCAATCATGGAGATACCCTCGGACAACGATGTCTTCGAAAACCTAGAAGCAAGTTTCCGCTACCTAGATTCATAACGAGATTGGAGGCTGAGATGGGACTCTTAACCATTGAGGACGTGACCCACTGGTCCATACCGGTGAACAACCTGGAGGAATCGGAACAGTTCTACGGCGATCTCCTGGGCCTGGAATCTCTTGGCCGGCTGGGAAACTCGCGGATCTCCTGCTTCGGTGTTACCGAGCACCGCATCCTGCTGTGCGAACGGATGCATCCGGTGCGCGCGGACCACTCCGATGAACCGGCCCATCACGCCTTCACCGTGAGCCCCGAGACTCTGGTGCAGGCGTGCAAGCTGTTCCGCGAGCGCCAGGTGCCCATCAACCAATTGATCTACCGCGCCAAGGGCTTTTTCACCGGCCAGGAACTGTATTTCTTCGACCCCAGCGGCAACAGGCTGGAACTGCGCAACCCCTCCTGGAGCGAGGGCATGCCTGAACCTTCCGTTGATGAGATTGTTCAGTCATAGGGTTCCGTCCTTGATTGTGTGCTACAAACACCGTTCATGGTGAGCTCCGACCGGAGTCGAGAGTCTCGATGGAATCGGACTTGTCGAACCACCGCTTGAGTTGAGACTGCTCTCCACGATGGGCATGGCTTATGCGCATCCTTCGACGGGCTCAGGGTGAGCGGATGACCCTAACCGTGTTGTCTGAATCAGTTACCAGGCGGCTGGCGGAATTATGCGCAAGCTGCTAATTGATAAAAACCTGGAGAAAACATGAAATACGACGTTGTCGTGGTCGGCGGCGGGTCGGCCGGATCGGTCGTGGCCGCGAGGCTGGCGGAGGACGCCGGCCGCTCAGTCCTATTGTTGGAAGCTGGACAGGACTACCCGGACCCCCAGATGCTGCCGGACGCGGTGCGCAACGGCGGCTCCAACGCCGGCGAAGCGGAGGACTCACCCGTCTCCTGGTCCCTCAGGGGCACGATCAACGAGGAGCGGGGCGAGATCAACGTGGCCCAGGGCAAGGTGATCGGCGGGTCCGGCTCCATCAACGGACAGGTGTACCTGCGGGGGCTGCCCGAGGACTTCGAGAACTGGGCGTCATGGGGCAACGATGAGTGGACCTACCCGAAGGTCCTGTCCTACTTCCGGAAGGCGGAGACCGACCTGGACATCCGCGACGACTTTCACGGCACAGAAGGCCCCCTGCCCATCGTCCGGCGCGAGAAGGAGCCCTGGCCGGAGATCCAGAAGTCCTTCTACGAAGCCTGCATGGAGATGGGCTACAAGTACAATCAGGACATGAACGGCCCCAACCCCTCTGGGATCGGCGCGATACCCATGAATAACCGCGACGGCGTCAGGATGAGCACCAACCTCACCCACCTGACACCCATGCGCCACCGGCTCAACCTGACCATCAGGGGCAACGTGTTCGTCCGCCGGGTGTTGCTCGAAGGCGCCAAAGCAGTCGGAGTCGAGGTGGAGAGCGGAGGAGAGACCTTCCGTATCGAGTCAGACTCGGTGGTCCTCAGCGCCGGGGCCCTGAAATCGCCCCACATCCTGATGCTCTCCGGAATCGGGCCCAAGGACCAGTTGGAGGAGTTTGGCATCCCGGTGATTCAGGACCTCCCCGGCGTGGGAGCGCAACTCTGGAACCATCCTCAATCATCGGTGTCCTTCCGGGTCAAAGACGGTATCCAACTGGCTTCCAACGCCGGCGCCCTGCGATTCGGACTACGGGTAACCTCCGAGCCGCCTTCTCAGTCGAACGACGTGATGCTTCAGACGTTGGGGGTATTCAACGTGGTGACCGGAGAGACGCTGCCCAGCGGCACTGCCCGGATCTCCTGCGCCCTGGAACTTCCCGACGGCTCGGGTTGGCTCAAGCTGGCCTCCGCCGACCCCTCCGTGCAGCCATCCTTTAACTACCGCTACTTCCACAACGACAACGACATCCGCCGCATGCGGGACGCGGTCCGCCTGGCCGCGTCAATATTGGAGTCAGACGCCTACAACGATGTCGTGGAAAGCCGGACCACTCCTACCGATGAAGTTCTGGCCAGCGATGAGACGCTGGATAAGTGGCTCCGGGAGAACGTCGGCACGTCCCGCCACGTGTCGGGAACCTGCAAGATCGGGCCGGACTCGGACCCCATGGCGGTTGTGGACCAGCATTGCCGGGTAAGGGGAGTCACCGGGCTGTGGGTGGCCGACTCGTCAATCATCCCCCAGGTGACCCGGGCCAACACCAACGCCACGGCAATCATGATCGGCGAAAGGGTCGCCGACTGGGTGGCCGCCGGTGCAACCGGGCTTCCTGGGTCCACCTAAACTTGGGCGTCACTTCTTCAGCGAAGAGTTCCCCAGAAACCCCGGCTGAGGCCGGTCACTTGAACTTGGGCATGACCTCTTCGGCAAACAATTTCATGGACGCCATGACCTTGGCGTGCTCCAAGCCACCGAAGGAAAAATTGGCTCCGAAGTAGCTGATGCCATGCTGGCTCTGCAGGCCGGCGATGCGGTCAACGCACTGGTCCGGGGTGCAGAAGTAGTTGTTAACCAGTTCCGCCTGATAGCTGGGCGGCTCCTCCGGCCGGACCGTCTTCCATTGGTCCAGGTCGATGTTAATCTCATCACCCTGGGTGATGGTGCGCCGGTAGATGCTTAGGTCCCGCACCCAGGTTATCGCCTTCTGGGGTTGTTCCTCGGCCTCTTTCGCGTCTTCGGACAGGTAAATGAAGCGGAAGAAGGGCATCTCGGCCAACTGGGACGTCTTGCCGGCGGCGGCGCATCGCTCAGAGTAGAGGCTCATCAGCCTCAACGTGTCGTCCAGAGGGGTGAAGTAGGTGGTCAGGACCGGCAGGTCCCTGGCGACGGCGATGTCGATGCTGGCGGCGGTGCGGGAAACGGCCACGTGCACCGGGGGATGGGGCTTCTGCAACGGACGGGGCGCGATGGTCAGGCCGTCCACTTGATAGTATCTGCCGTGGTAGGTGAAGTCCTCGGTCGTCCACAGTCCCAGGATTATGTCCAGCACCTCCCGGAAGCGGTCGTCCCGCGAGTCGAAATCGATCTTGAAATTGCCGTATTCGTAGTCAGCCGACCCGCGGCCGACGCCGAAATTCAACCGGCCGTTGCTGAGGACATCCACCATGGCGGCCTCCTCGGCCAGGCGGATGGGATTGTGGAAGGGCAGCACACTGACCCCGGCGCCCAGCCGGATGGTCTTGGTCTGGGCGGCGATATGTGAAAGGATGGGCATCAGTGACGGAAATATCCCGTAACGGCTGGAGTGGTGCTCGGCGATCCAGACCGAATCGAAACCCAACTCCTCGGCGTATTGGACCTGCTCCAAGACCTCTCCGTAGATCCGGCTTTGGTGGACCGGGTCCTTCTCGGTCCATGAGGCCAGGAAAAATAGAGCGAACTTCATGACGGTTCTTGGCTCCTTGTTGTTGACGAAGATGCTTGGTATGGGCGCGGCCGGGCGGCCAGGCTCCGACGGACCACGCAGAGTATATAGCAGGCCCGCGCCGCGGGGAATGGCGGTTTGATTCCCCGCGCCACGTCCGGCCGCGGCTGGAACGCGTCCCTGCGCTTCCGCGATTTCAGACTTTTCTGGGCTTCCACGCTGTGCTACTCCCTGGGCACCGGGATGGAGCACGTGGCCGTGGGTTGGCTGGTCTTCGACATAACCGGTTCGGCCTTCATGGTGGGCGTGGCTGCCGCGGCCCGCATGGCGCCCTTGTTCTTCCTGGGGATACTCTCCGGGGCGATGGCCGACTGGCTGGAAAGACGGCTGTTCTTGTTCTTCAGCGCCCTGGGCGGGGTCGCCGTGGCGGCGGTGATGGCCACGATACTCCTGACCGGAGACCCTCAGGTGTGGGCGGTGATAGCCCTGGCCGCCGCCGGCGGTTGCGTCTTCGCCTTCACGTTGACCACCAGGCAGGCGTACACCTTCGACATCGTGGGACCGGAGCATGCCCTGAACGGGCTCTCTCTGAACCAGATGAGCATGCAGGCCGGAGGCATCGCCGGGGCGATCATCTCCGGTGCGTTGATCGAGGCCGTGGGGCCGGGGTGGCAATATCTGGGCGTCGGGGCCAGTTACCTGGGCTCGGCGGCCGTGCTTCTGGTCATCGGCCGGTCCGCAAGAACGGTGCAGCCCCAACGGGAGCCGGTGCTGCAAAACCTGGCCGGGTACATCCGGTTCCTAAGCCAGAACCGGACGCTTTTGGTCTTGATGTGCCTGGCGTCCATCACCGAGGTGTTCGGTTTCACTCACATGACCCTGCTGCCCGTGTTCGCCAAGGAGGTGCTGCACGTGGGCCCGGCGGGTCTGGGGTATCTGACGGCGGTGAGGCAGGCCGGGGGATTGCTGGGCCTGGCATTGCTGGCCAACCTCAGGGATTACCGGAGGAAGGGGCTCCTGATGTTCATGATTGCCGGAGCCTTTGGCGTGGGGTTGATGGCGTTCTCCATCTCTTCGGCTCTGGTTTACTTCATCGTGGTGCTGGCGGCGGTCAACGCCTGCGCCATGTCGGTGGACACCCTTTACAAAACGTTGATGCTGACCAACGTTCCCGATGCGCAGCGGGGGCGGGCCATGGGCTCATGGGTCCTCAGCATCGGGGTCGGGCCGGTGGGTCACCTTGGG
>CAYMZL010000105.1:0-7209 GCA_964394825.1 uncultured Dehalococcoidia bacterium
CGCCATGAGCGTCTGGGCCGTGGCCTTGGAACGCGAATTCGGTTGGAACCGGACCCAGTTGGGCTTCGCTCTCACCTTCACCCGGGTGGAGGGAGGGCTGATGGGCCCGGTTGAAGGGTATCTAACCGATAAAGTGGGCACCCGCCGGATGGTGTTCATCGGACTCATCATCCTGGGTGGGGCTTTTATATTCTTCGGCCAGGTGCAGAACCTGTGGATGTTCTACCTGGCCTACGTCCTGATGGCGGTGGGCCAGGGACTCGGCAGCTGGATCCCCCTGATGACCATGCTCAACCGGTGGTTCAACCGCCGTAGGGCCATGGCCCTGGGTTGGTCCAACATGGGCAGCCGGTTGGGCGCGTTGATCCTGGTCCCGTTGATCGCTTGGTCCATCGACCCCGACCAAGACCGCTTGGGTTGGCGTATGACGGCCACCATCTTGGGCGTGATTATGATGGTGGTGGCGGGCCCTGTATCCAGATTGATCCGGAACCAGCCTCAAGATTATGGGCTCTTGCCCGACGGCGACAAGCCCGCTCCCGCCGGCGCAACTATAACTGGGGCCGCGGGCACGGCCGGCGCCCTGGTGTCCCGTCCCATCGTGACCGACTACACCGCTTCTGAAGCCCTGCGGACCCCGGCGTTCTGGCTGATCGCCTTCGGCCACGGTTTCACTTCCATGGTGATCCTGGCGATAATGGCCCACCTGGGACTGCTCATGATTGACAAGGGCTACCAACTGCAAGACGCCGCCTTCGTGGTCTCCGTCTACACCGCCGTGGCCATGGGGTTCCAACTGGTCGGGGGCTACGTGGGAGGCCGGATCCCGATCAGGCTGGCCCTGGCATTCTTCACCAGCCTACAGGCCCTGGGCGTGATCGTACTCGTCTTTGCCGACTCGCTGCCCACGTTCTACGCCTTTGCGGCGCTGTTTGGAGCGGGCTTCGGCGGGCGGAATCCCCTGACCGTCGCCATCCGCGGCGACTATTTCGGATCGGCCTCCTTCGGGAAGATATTGGGCCTGTCCACCGTGCCCATGAACGTGCTGCTTCTGATCTCCGCCCCGTTGGTCGGCTGGATGCGTGATGTTCAAGGGACCTACACCGATGCATTCATCGTGATGGTGCTGACCAACCTCGCCGGCGCCGCGTGTTTCATCTTTGCCAAGAGGCCCGAAAGAAAACCGGCGTCACAGCCCACCGCAGCGGACTGAAGCGCCGGCCAAGATTCGATTCTTCCCGGGTCCTTCGACAAGTCCCCCGATGTCCCGATGCCATCGGGAGGGAGACTCTCAACCTCCGGTCGGAGCTCAGGATGAGCGGAAATCAGGTGTTCGCCCGCTCATGGTGTCCTTCCGCGCTAAGTGCTTCGGGGGAAGGGGAGGGATGTCGAACCACATCTTGAAACGCCTTCTAGGACTCCTGGATCTCTATGTCGTTTATCTCCAGAGCCGTGGTCGGGGTGGAGGGCTCTCCGCCCCTACCGGTGGTCACGGGAGAGGTGGCGATGGAGTCCAGCACGTCTTCGCCTCCGGTCAGGTTGCCGAAGATGGTGTAATTGGGCGGCAGACCCGCGTCCGCTCCGTGGATGATGAAGAACTGGCTGCCGTTGGTGTTGGGACCGGCGTTGGCCATGGCCAGGGTGCCTTTGACGTACTTCCGGGTTACGGGCTCGTCCTGGAAGCGGTATCCGGGGCCGCCGGTGCCGTCTCCGGTGGGGCAACCGCCCTGGATCATGAAGTCTTTGAGCACCCGGTGGAACTTGCCGTCTTTATAGAACCCGTCCCGGGCCAGAAACACGAAGTTGTTCACCGTCACCGGCGCGTCGGCCGCGAATAGTTCCAAGGTGATATCGCCGTGGTTGGTCTTGACCGTGGCCGTATAGGTCTTGGACTCGTCAATGGTCATCGCCGGCGGCGCCGAATACTGCTGGGGCATCTGTTTCCTCCGGTCCGTTCAGGTTGAATTACCGGCCTGGATTGTAGCATCTGTGCGTGGGCGGCAATAGCCGCCCCAACCAAACAAAATGGCCCGCATGCCATGCGCGTCTCTGATGAAACCGTCCCGGTCCACGAAAACCCGGCTGTGCCGGCGGCGGCGAGGATTTTCACGCCCCTTGGACTATAATTGAATTACGGGGTAGGAAGCTGCCGAAAATCCGCCCGGCGCCGGCCCGCATCCCAATGATTGGGTAGGCGAAATTTAGTTGACATGCTTGGTGAGACCGGGTAAGACCGGCAGCGAAAAGGGGGCCGAAGTTGGAGATACTTGAGCAGATGGGGGCCGAGGGCCACGAGCAGTTGGTGGTGGTCTCCGATGCCGGTTCCGGACTGAAGGCCATCATCGCGATTCACGACACCACCTTGGGGCCCGCCTGCGGAGGCACCCGGATCTGGCCCTACAAGTCAGAACAAGAAGCGATCCGGGACGCCCTGCGGCTGTCCCGGGCCATGACCTATAAGGCAGCGGCGGCCGACCTGCCCCTGGGCGGCGGCAAGGGAGTGATCATCGCCGACTCCCATACCGAGAAGACCGAGGCCCTGGTCCGGGCCTACGGGAGGTTCGTGGACACACTGGGCGGCCGCTATCTGACCACCACCGACGTCGGCAGCACCGGCCGGGACATGGAATACATCAAGCAGGAGACCGACTACGTGGTCGGCCTGCCCACCACCGCCGGCGGCAGCGGCGACACCTCGATAATGACCGGGCTGGGCGTCTACATGGGCATGAAGGCCTGCGCCAAGGAAGCCTGGGGCAACGAGTCCCTGACGGGCAAAACCGTGGCCATACAGGGGTTCGGCAAGGTGGCGACCCATACCGCCCACCATCTGATGAAAGAGGACGCCCAACTGGTGGTGACCGACGTTTATGACGGGGCGCTGGACCGGGCCCGCGACCTGGGTCTGACCGTGGTCAAGCCCGGCGACATCTATGGTCTGGACTGCGACATCTTCGCGCCCTGCGCCCTGGGCGGGGTGATTAACCCGGAAACCATCCCCCAGTTGAAGTGCAAGGTTGTGGCCGGTGGGGCCAACAACCAACTGCTGTCCGACGCCGACGGCAAAGCGCTGCACCGCCTGGGCATCGTCTACGGTCCGGACTACATATTGAACAGCGGCGGAATCATCAACGCTGAAGCCGAGATAGGCAGGGAATACAACCCGGACCGGGCCAGGGAAAAGACCGAGCGAATCTATGAGATCATGGAAAAGGTGATTGCCATATCGAAGCGAGAGGAGATTCCCACGGCCAAGGCGGCGGACCGTTTGGCTGAGGACCGGCTAAAATCGGTGCGGGGCATACGGCAGGTCTACCGCTCAAGCTAGCAACTCATCATCTGGGAATAGAAAAACGGGCGTCCCGATGAATCGGGACGCCCGTTTTTTGTTGCTGAGATTCGCTTAAGTGCCTAAGAAGCTAGGGACTCAGCCTCGAAACCGCACTCGCGGTGAGCGGAGTCGCAGAAAGGCTTTTTCTCAGACTGGCCGCAGCGGCAGAAGCTCACCCACTGGCCCTCGGGGATGCTGTATTGTTTGCCATCTTTGTCCGTTATTGTTACCGGGCCGGTAACACGCAGGGGACCGTTCTCCCGAATCTCGATGTTGACGTCTGCCATTGGAATTCCTCCGTCACTACTCTAATCTCAGATAGATGGGCGGGCGGCACCTCGCGCTACGCCGGCTATCGCGAATGAAAAGTAAGTCTGCCATTCAAAGTTAGGGGTGTCAAGCTGACTGGATGCGCCTGAAACGGCATCCGGGTTAATCGGATGCCGTTTTGGCCGCCAAGGACCGGGTCCGGCCCGCCGGCGCCGGTTTTGGCCGCTCCCCTCTGATCACGGAGATGGCAATCCCAACGAGCAGCAGTCCGCCCATCATCAAGAAGGCCCATCTGAGTCCCGCCACGAAGGCGCCGGCGACGGCGGGCGATACGGCGTCCAGGCTTGGCTCCACACCCCTGGCGCCCATCGTCGCGACCACCACCGTGGTGGCGATGGCGATGCTGGTCACGTTGGCCGAATTTCGGACCAGTTGGGTCAGGGCCGAGACGACGCCGTACTGGGAGCGGTCCACCGCGCTCAGGATGGAACTGTTGTTGGGCGTGTTGAACAGGGCCGTGCCGGTGCTCTGGAGCATCAGCATGATGACGATCAGCAAAACCGGAGAGGACTCGGTCAAAGTGCCGGCCATGATGAACCAAGCAGTGGCCGAAAGAGTGAGACCACCCACCGTCAGGCCCCGCCAACCGAAACGGTCCGACAACCGGCCGCTGAAGGGGCCCACCACCACCAGGCAGAGCGCAGGCGCTATCAGCAGCAGGCCCACGTCCTTGGGGCTGAACTCGAGCACCCGCTGCAGGTAGAAGGGCATCATGAACCGGGCGGCCGAGGAGCCGAGGAATGAGAACCAGCCTGCCGCGACACCAAGGGCCACCAGTTTCCGTTTGAATAGCCGCATGTCCAGCATGGGGGACGGTGAGCGCAACTCCCACCAGATGAAGGACGCCATCGCCAAGACCGAGGCGGCCAGCCCAGAGAGGATGATTGCCGATGTCCAACCCAACCGGTCCCCGTTGCCCACGACCAATAAGAACCCCAACAGGGCCAGACCGGACAGCGCCGCGCCGCCCCAGTCAAACCTCTGCCGAGGTTCGCCCTCCGCCGGCGGTTCTGGCTTGTCCAGGGGAAGGACCAACATTGAAATGGCGATGGTGAAGACGCCGATGGGCACGTTGGCGAAGAAGACCATCCGCCAATCAAAGAAGCTGACCAGCAGTCCGCCGACGACCGGCCCCGCGATTGCCCCCGCGCCAACCACGCTCAGGTGGGTGCCCAGGGCCTTGCCCCGTTCCGTCCCGGGGAATGACGAGATCACCATGGCTATGCCGGCGCTCTGCACCATTGCCGAGCCCACGCCCTGGAAGACCTTGAAGGCGATCAATGAACCCAGGTTGGGCGATGCCCCCGCCAGTCCGGCGGCCACCACGAAGATGACCATCCCGCCGACGTACACCTGCCTTCGGCCGATGATGTCGCCCAGACGCCCCATGGGCAGGATCAAAACGCTGATTGCCAGAGCGTAACCCACCACGATCCACTGGACCGTGGGCAGGTCGGTGCCGAAATGACGCTCGATGCTGGGCAACGCCACCAGGACGCTGCCGTGGTCGACCACCGACAAGAAGGTGCCGATGGCGATGGTGCCGAACACCCACCACTTGTAGTTGACGCTGCTTTTGATCGCGGAAATCACCGCTCTAGATCACCCCCAGATCGATTCGCCACTCATTGAACCGCTCGGCTTAAGCCGGGAAAGCAGATTTTCGATGGCGAATCACCGGGCCTGCCTCACGCTGGGAAGAATAATATACGAAAGCAAACCCAAGGCGACTCCGGCCATTCCAACCACCGTCAGGGCCACCACCACCGTCGTGAGGTCCACCAGCCATCCCACGGCCAGGCTCGACATGAACACGAACCCCTGGCTGTAAAGATGCAGGCTGGTTATGCGGCTCCGCAGGTGGTCCGGCACCAATGTTTGTATCAAGGTGCTGGACGAGGTGCGGAAGGTCGCCTGGGCCATGGACATGATCCCAATCAAGACCAGGGCCGGGACCAGCCAGTTGGAATGGGCGAACAGGACCACCGAGACGGAGCTTAGCAGGATGGCCCACAGGCAGATAAATCCCCGGTTGTTGCCGAATCCCAGAGAGGCGATCGCCAGAGCCGACAGAAAACCGCCGAACCCGGTGACGGCCAGCATATAACCGCCCACGTCGGCGCTCCGGTGCAAGACCTCAACGGTGAATATGGGCAGCATGAACCACACCGGATGGAGCAGGACGTTGGGTATCAGCCCCAGCAGGATCAAGTGGAATATCACCCGTTCCTGTTTCCTGACGTACCGGATGCCCTCCATGAAGTTGGCCCATGGTGAGCCGCCGGAGTCCGCCGTGCGCTCCTGGTAGTAGGGGGTCTTCATGGGCCAGAAAGCCAGCACCGTGGCTGCGTACAAACCGGCCTCGATGGCGAAATTCCAGGTGAAACCCAGAGTGGTGATCAGTATCCCGTCGATGAACGGGCCGATGATCCTGGTGCCGGTGATGGTCAGGCTGTTGGAGGCGTAGGCATTGACCAAGGCTTCCCTGGGGACGGTATTGGCCACCAGGGTCTGGCGCATGGTCAGGCTCGCCGACCAGCACACCCCCGACACAAATACGTAGATGTAGGCGTGCCACCACTGGATGTGTCCCGAATATACGACTAAGGCGAATACGATGGCGGCGCAGGCCATGAAACTCTGGATTGCCATCACCAGTTTTCTGCGGTCCATCCGGTCGCCCAGCACCCCGGCCCAGGGACCCACGATCAAGGTGGGCAGGGTGGACATTCCACCGACGGTAACGACCAAGAGCCCCGATGACGCAAAGGAATCGGTGAGGTCGCGCACCAGCCAGCCCACGGAGAGCAATTGCAGCCAAAGGGCGGTGTTGGCGAAGAAGTTGCCCACCCACAGGAAGCGGAAGTCCCTGTAGGCGCGCCAAGAGTCCAATGTCTGTAGACGCCGGCGCGGCGTCCGCGCCTGGACCAGCTCCACGTTTTGTTCTTCGCCTTGCCTAACGATGATGCTCCCCTTGACGCTTCATATTTGTATCGGTTAAATTCAGTGCAGCACTTGTCTTTCGGGACGAATCAGCAAAGTTGACCGGCACTAGACTGGACCCTGGGAGGGCGCCGATATGCCTCTGTACGAATACCTCTGCCCCACTTGTCAACATAAGTTCGAGAAGCTCCAGTCCATGAGCGCCACCGGAGCCGACTGTCCCAACTGCGAACAGCCCGCCAAGCGCGCCATCTCGGTGTTCGCGGCCGTATCCAAGGGCGGCGCCGAGATGCCCAGTTCCATGGGCCCGCTGCCTCCGTTGAGCGGCGGCGGATGCTGCGGCGGCGGGTGTGGCTGCGGCCCGTAGACCGGCCACAACCGGGTTTTGCATGAAACAGGGGCAAGCGCGGCTTGCCCCTGTTTTTTGTCCGCTGACCGGCGTCTTGCTGACCGGCGCCTTTCTAGAGAGCAGGTCAGGTCTCCCGCGCCCCTTTCAGACCGCCCAACTCACGCTGCCATCCGGAATACCGCCGGTATGCCAGGTAGGCGCTTCCAGCCACCGTCAACACCACCGCCCCGGTGATGGCCCGGACCGCCACCCACAC
>CAYMZL010000106.1:0-7208 GCA_964394825.1 uncultured Dehalococcoidia bacterium
CCCGGGCAGTGGGATTGTTGAGCTACGAGCAGGGCGTTGAGGCGTTCCGGGTCACCGACCAGCTCTCGGATGCAGAGCGTTCCGCACTTATGGGCGGGACCCTCGCGAAGATTTACAACTGGTCGCCTGATTTGGGAGGGTAAAGACTTCTACCATAAGTTCGCTTCAAGACCTCCCGCAAGTTATCCATTTGTTCCTCCTGAATTCGGCATGGCGCCATTCTTTGTCTGTGTTGAGGTACGGGTAAAGGCGCGCCCATACATTGGACATCAGGAGATAGAGAAGACGGAACAAGACCCGGTAGCCACCAACACCGCCGACCCGTGTTTCAAGCCGGGTTCGGCTCTCCCCCAACCATGCGGACACTGAATGATCGCGCGGGTAGGTTGATCGGCACGGGGGCGTTGCACGGCTGCCAAAAGCCGCCTGGATGGGTGGTCTTGCCATGCATCCTTGAGCACCGCCATCCCGGCCGTTGTGGACAGGTCCATCGCGGTGGTATTACTATGCCCCCAATATGGCCACAGAGAACCCAGTTCAACCAATTGACTTGTTGGCGGGGTAGAGGTAATCACCTCCGATGCTTGTCCGGTAAAGGGTGGCCTTAGCATGCTTTCCCTTCTTCCGGGAGCGCAAACCAGCCCCAGCAAGGACGAAGGCAAATGAAACCAGCTAGATTCGAGTATTTCGCTCCAACGAACCTGGGCGAGGCCCTGGAATTACTCAAAGAACACGGTGATGACGCCAAGGTCTTGGCGGGAGGCCAAAGCCTGATGCCGCTACTCAACATGCGGTTGGCGCGGCCCAAGGTGATCGCTGACATCAACCGGGTTCCCGGCCTAGACCACATCTCCCAAACACCTGAGGGCGGGTTGGTCCTCGGGGCCCTCGCCCGGCTTCGGTCCGTGGAAAAGTCTTCCCTGGTCCAAGAGAGGATCCCGGTGCTAGCGGCGGCCATGCCGTCCATCGGCCATGTCCAAATCCGCAATCGAGGCACCGTTGGAGGGAGCATCTCCCATGCGGATCCCGCCGCCGAACTACCGGCCATGTGCCTCGCCCTCGACGCCGAGATTGTTCTGAGCAGCACCTTAAAAGAAAGGATATTGAAGCCTGAAGACTTCTTTATTTCCCCCTTGACCACAGCCATTGAACCGGGAGAACTTCTCACCGAGATCCGCCTGCCGGCGCGGTCCGGCGAGTGGAGATGGGGCTTCCAGGAAGTCTGCCGCCGGCAGGGTGACTTCGCTTTGGTGGGCTGCGTCGCCCTCATCCAACTGGATAGCGACGAGATTTGCCGGGATGCCCGCATCACCATGTTCGGTGCGGGAGGGACCGCCCTGCGGATGCACCGGGCCGAGGAGGCTTTGGTGGGAAGACCGGTTGACTCCAGCGTCCGGCAAGACGTGGCCAAGTTGGTATCGGAGGATTTGGACCCGGATTCGGACATCCATGCCTCCGCGGCCTACCGGAAAGAGGTTGGCGGGGTCATAGCCCGTAGGAGCTTGGAGGCGGCCATCGACCGAGGAAATGGAGGGGGAAAGGCATGAGCACCGCTACTCGTACCGTAAAACTGACGGTGAACGGCAAGGAGTATGAATCCTTGGTGGAAGTGAGAAAGACTCTCGCCGATTTCCTCAGGGATGAACTGGACCTCACCGGCACTCACTTGGGATGCGAACATGGGGTTTGCGGAGCCTGCACCATCCTGTTCAACGGCGACTCGGTTCGGTCCTGTCTGATGCTGGCCGTACAAGCGGACGGCGCCGATCTGACAACCGTGGAGGGACTGGCTCAAGGGGAGGACCTTCACCCGCTGCAACTGTCCTTTCAAGAAAACCACGCTCTTCAATGTGGCTTTTGCACCCCGGGTATGCTGATGACTGCCTATGCTTTCCTTCAGGAGACACCCGATCCCACGGAAGAGCAGGTGAAGGAAGCAATCTCCGGAAATATATGCCGCTGCACCGGCTATGCCCCTATCATTCAGGCCATCTTACAGACGAGCAAAGGGCCTGGCCCGAGTGAAGGCGAGGGATAGTGAGCCCTTGGCGGGGGCGTGACATCCCCTGCCTCAGGTTTCATTCCTCACCCGTTCCTGATGGAGAACAAGATGGCACATTCGAACGAGGCCATATCTCGGCCTGAAACATCCCGCATGGTCCAGGGCCGCGGAAAGTTCTTGGACGACATCAAATTGCCCGGGATGTGCCATGCCGCCTTCGTTCGTAGCCTGCATGCCCACGCAAATATCAAGCAGATAAATTGCGATGAAGCCCTAAAGATTCCCGGCGCCATCGCCGTATTGACCCCGGAAGAGGTCTTGCCTTACGTCGAACCTGTGCGGCCCGCCGCACCGGGATCAAGCGATTTCGCCCGCCCATACGATAGGTACCCGTTGCCCCCCGGCAAGGTGGTTTTTGTTGGAGAGCCGATCTTGGCTGTGGCCGCCGAGACCCCCCATATCGCCGAAGATATGCTGGAGGCCATCACCATCGAGTACGAGCCCATCCCGGCGGTGACCGACGTAGACCAAAGTTTGGCGCCGGACGCCCCGACGATTCACCAAGGCATGGCCGACAACATCGTGTTCTACCGTGAATTTGGCGGGGGCGATACGGACAAGGCTTTTCAGCAGGCGGAGTTGGTGCTGGAAAAGACTTTCCAATTTCCCAGACAGACCGCTGTCCCGTTGGAGGGCCGTGGGGTCATTGCCAGCTACGACCGCGGCCAAGACCACTTGACCATCTGGACGTCGTCGCGGTCGCCCCATCAGTCCCGCAACGTTTTCGCTACGGTGCTGAGGCTACCCGAGCATTCGGTCCGGGTGATTTCCCCCGATACCGGGGGTGAATTTGGGATAAAAGGCACCGGTTATCCAGAGGCCATCGTCCTGGCATTTCTTTCAAAGAAAATAGACCGCCCGGTGAAGTGGGTGGAAGACCGGATGGAAAACCTGCTGGCCTGTGCTCATGCCCACGAGCAGCGCGTACACGTGTCGGTCGCGGCCGGAGGGGATGGGAAGGTGCTGGGTATCCGCTCGAAGGTCCTGGTCGACCAGGGAGCCCACTGCCTGGGCCCCACCAGTGCCGGACTGGAGCCGATGACGACGGGCCAGTCCATCGTGGGCCCCTACCGCATAGAGAACTACTGGTGCCAGGCTTACGGCATACTCACCAACAAGTGTCCCGGCGGGCCTTACCGCGGCGTGGGCACGATCCAAGGAGTCTTTGTAATAGAACGAATCATGGACATGATCGCTCAGGCCTTGGGCCTGGACCCGGCGGAGGTCCGTGATCGAAACTTCATCCAACCTCATGAGCTCCCATATGACACGGCTGCCGGCCGATTGTACGATAGTGGAGACTACCCCGGCTCGTTGGAAAAATTACTGAATCTATCCGAATACCAGGAACTTCGCCAAGCCCAGCAAAAAGCCAGGTCCAGTGGCGAATACGTCGGCATCGGCATTTCCTGCTTCGTGGAACACACCAGCACCGGTTCCCAGGACTATCACAAGCGCGGCGTTTACGGGTTGCCAGCCTTCGATTCCGCGACGGTTCGAGTGGACGCAAGCGGCTATGTCACGGTGGGAGTGAGCGCCCGTTCAACGGGGCAGGGCCACGAAAGCGTGTTCGCCAACTTGGTGGCCCGTGAACTGGGCGTGGCATATGAAACGGTCAAGATTTTGGAAGGTGACACCGACGCCACTCCCTTCGGTTCGGGAACCGGTGTGAGCAGGAGCGCGGTCAGCACCGGTGGCGCTATCCGGAAGGCGGTGCACGATGTCAAGCTCAAAGTCCTAGAACTAGCCCGCTTTTTTCTAGACCACGAAGAAGGCGATTTGGATATCGCCAACGGCGAGATCTTCGTCATGGCCGATCCTTCGCGCCGGGTCGCGATCGCCCGGGTGGCCGGTGCGGCCTACGACGCCTCAAGGGAGGTTTCCCTTCCGGAGAGCTTTGAGCGGGGGTTGCAGGCCACTCGGTCTTTTGACCCGCCCCATCAGGTATTTGGGAATGGGGCTCACCTGGCGGTGGTCCGTATCGACCCCGAAACTGGTCTGGTGAACTTGGAAAAGTATTTCGTAGTGGAAGATTGCGGGACGATCATGGACCACGTCATTGTCGAGAGCCAGGTCGTAGGCGCGGTGGCCATGGGTATCGGTAACGCCCTGTACGAGGAACTCAGATACGACGAAGAAGGGCAATTAATCACAGGTACCTTTATGGACTACCTGGTGCCGACGTCGATGGATATTCCCGGGATTCAAACTCTCCACACCGAAACCCCCTCGCCCTTCACCGAAGGCGGAGTAAAAGGCGTGGGAGAAGCTGGTACCGTGGGGGCTTACACCGCCGTGGCCAATGCGGTGGCCGACGCCTTACTGCCCTTGGGGATCGAGCTTACCGAGCCCCCCGTGGGCCCGGCGAGAGTGTGGGATTTAATAACGGCGGCCCAGAAGAATCAGTAATAGACCGGTGGCGCGGTCTCAAAAGTCATCAAGTTAGGTAGGGACATGGCTCAAACGTATATCGGGGCTCCCATCCGGCGGAAAGAGGACCGGCGGTTTTTGACGGGCAAAGGGCAATTTGTCGATGACGTTAAGCTGCCCAACATGCTCCACGCGGCCATCCTGCGCAGCCCTCACGCCCACGCACGTATTCTGTCCATCGATACCAGCGCCGCCCTGGCGATGGAAGGTGTGGTTAGCGTGCTCACCTACCGGGATATTGAGCAAACGGTCGAGCCGCGCCCCATTCCCATCAGGATGCGCGCCTATCACGAGTTGGAACGGTTCCTTCAATACCCATTGGCCGATGACAAGGTGCGCTACGTCGGCGATCCGGTGGCGATGGTGGTGGCCGAAAGCCGTTATTTGGCCGAAGACGCCCTGGACGGTGTGGACGTGGCCTACGACCCATTGCCTGCCGTCGTGGACTTGGAGAAATCTCTGGAAGGGGACGTCCTGCTGTTCGAGCAACACGGCACCAACGTGGCTTACGAGTTCGAGTCGTCCATTGGAGACCCCGATGAGGCCTTCCGGAAGGCTGATTACACCCGAAAAGAGGAGTTCCGTTGTCACCGCCATACCGCCAACCCCTTGGAGACGCGGGGGCTGGTGGCGTCCTATTCCGCGGGGAGGGAGGAACTGACGGTCTGGGGCGAAACCAAGGTGCCCCACTACAACCGCGGCGTCTTGGCATCCATGCTGCAGATGCCCGAGCACCGGATACACTTCGTCGAGCCCGACGTTGGCGGAGGCTTCGGTGTCCGCGGCGAGTTCTACCCAGAGAACTTCCTGGTCCCCTTCGCCGCTATCAAAACGGGCCGCCCGGTGAAGTGGATCGAGGACCGGGCTGAGCATCTGATCTCCGCGAACCACTCTCGCGAGCATTGGTGCGAGTTGGAATTGGCGGCCAAGAACGACGGCACCATCCTGGGCATGCGGGCCAAGGTCTACGGCGCGTTGGGCGGCTACGTGCGCACTCACGGCGCGGTCGTGCCGACCTCCACGGCGGCCATGCTCACCGGCCCTTACCTGATTCCCAACTACCAATGGGAAGTGAAGTGCATCCTGACCAACAAAGTCGGAATGGGCACCTTCAGCGCCCCGGGCCGTTACGAGTCCTGCTTCTTCCGGGAACGGCTCTTGGACATGGTGGCCGCGGACCTGGGGATCGACCCGGCGGAGTTGAGACTGAAGAACCTGATACCGCCTTCGGCCATGCCCTATGAGCTGGGAAGGACCCGCCCCGAGGAATACTCGTTGATCTACGACAGCGGCGACTACCCCGCCTTGCTGCGGAAGGCCCTGGAGGTAATCGATTACGATGGGATCAAGGGGGCGGCTGGGCGCCTTCAAGACGGAAAGTACCATGGCGTCGGAATAGGATGCTTCGTCAAGAGCACCGGCACCGGCGATCTCGGCGAAGGGGCCCGGGTGGCGATAACCGGCCCCGGCCAAGTGGCAGTCTACCTGGGCATCGCCACCATGGGCCAGGGACACGAGACAGTGATGGCCCAGATCTGCGCCGACGGGCTGGGCGTGCCTTTGGAAAGCATCGCTGTGTACCACGGCAGCACCGACCTGGTGTCCTTCGGTGGGGGAACCTATGCCAGCCGGGGCACTACCCTGGCGGGCAACGCCGTCTTCGGGGCGGCGCAGCAGTTGCGAGACAGGGTGCTGGCCGTCAGCGCCGCGTATCTCGACGTGGACCCCAGCGAGCTTGAGCTTTCCCAAGGCAGGGTCCACCGCAAGGACTCTCCCGGCGGCGACACGAACTTGGACCTGGGCGAGGTATTGGCCTTGACCGTACCGGCCACCAGGTACAACCTAGGCGAGTTCGGCCTGCAGGCGGATTACTATTTCCAGTCAGCTCAGGAGTGCTATCCGTCCGGGGGCCCAGCAGTGCACCTGGCGGTGGACCCGGAAACCGGAAAGATCGATATATTGAAATACGCCATCGTTGAGGATGTCGGTCATGTTATCAACCCCTTGCTGCTAACCGGCCAGGTCGTCGGCGCGGCGGCTCAGGGGGTCGGCGCCACCATACTGGAGGAGCTGGTCTATGACGACGCCGGGCAGCTCCTGGCCGGCAGCTTCATGGATTACCTGCTGCCCACCAGCACGGATATCCCGGCCTTCGACGTAGCGGTCTTAGACCTGGCCCCTTCGCCGCTCAACCCGCTGGGGGTCAAAGGGGCCGGTGAGGTCGGTATCGTGGCCACGGGCGCCGCTCTGTCCAACGCCGTGTCCAATGCCTTGGGTCTTCAAGTGAGGGAGCTGCCCTTGAGCCCCAACAAGATCAAGGAACTCATGGTGAAAAGCGTCAAGTCCTAGTCTGGAGGGAGAACGTCATGGAGCTGGGTCTGCGAGACAGGGTTGCCCTGGTAACGGGAGGGAGCATGGGCATCGGGAAGGCGTCGGCTCTGGCTTTGGCCAGGGAGGGCGCCCACGTCGCTATCTGTGCCCGTGGCCAAGAGCTTTTAGAAAGCGTGGCCGCGGAAATCGCCGCCGAGACGGAAAGAACGGTGCTCCCCATCGTGGCGGACCTGAACAAAGAGGAAGACGCCCAGAACTTTGTGCGCGTGGCGGTGGACCACTTTGGCCGTTTGGATATTCTGGTGAACTGCGCCGGCGGCTCCCCTGGTGGCACGCTTCAGAACCTTGAGGAAAGCCAATGGATGGAGAGCCTGAATCTAAAGTT
>CAYMZL010000107.1:0-7207 GCA_964394825.1 uncultured Dehalococcoidia bacterium
CTTGCGTATCTCATCGGCTTCCCAATCCTCGGGGTGTGCAATCGTCTATCGCAAAATCATGGTCGGCGGGGCCTCCGAAGTGGGCCGTCTCATGACACGGGTTTCACCGCAACGGCGCGACCGGGGGCTATGATGCCACAGATGACGTAGCCCGGCAACAGAACCTTACGAGGCGGGGCAGCACTGCTGTCGCGGGCTGGTGCACAGGCCCCGCCTGATTCCCATGAGTCAGGGGCAATGCTACAATCCTTAAAGAATCCGTCGTGGGACCACCGAGTTGATAGACCGAAACCAGCGAACTGTTTTACTGAAATCGTTGCTCAAGCAGCGCCTCCTGGTGATTGACGGGGCCATGGGCACCGCCATTCAAAACCGCAACCTCGGTCCCGAGGACTTCGGCGGACCGGAATACGAAGGGTGTAACGAGTACCTGATCGTCACCCGGCCCGACGTCATCGAGGATATCCACCGGGGCTACCTGGAAGCCGGCGCCGACATCATCGAGACCAACACCTTCGGCGCGACGCCGGTGGTGCTGGCCGAGTACGCCCTTGCCCACGAGGCCCGCCGCATCAACCGCGAGGCCGCCGCTCTGGCCCGGCGGGTGGCCGAGGCCGCGTCCACTGCGGAAAAGCCCCGGTTCGTCGCCGGCTCCATGGGCCCCACCACCAAGACCATCTCGGTCACCGGCGGCATCACCTTCGAGGAGTTGGCCGGCGACTACCATATCCAGGCCGCCGGGCTGATCGAAGGCGGCGTTGACGTGCTTATCCTGGAGACCAGCCAAGACACCCTGAACGTCAAGGCCGGGTTGGAGGGCATCGACCGGGCCTTCGCCGAACTGGGGCAAGAGGCGCCGGTGGCGGTCCAGGGAACCGTTGAGCCAATGGGCACCCTGCTGGCCGGTCAGGACGTTGAAGCCTTCTATACCTCCCTGGCCCACCGCGACCTACTCTGGATCGGACTGAACTGCGCCACCGGCCCCAGCTTCATGACCGACCACATACGGACCCTGGCCGCCCTCTCCCGGTTCCCGGTGTCCTGCGTCCCCAACGCCGGGATGCCCGACGAAGACGGGAATTACAACGAGACGCCGGAAATGATGGCGGAAACGGTGGGACGGTTCGCCGAGTCCGGCTGGGTGAACCTGGTTGGCGGCTGCTGCGGCACCGTCCCCGGTCATGTGCGCCTGCTGGCGGACATGGCATCCGGGAAGCCGGTGCGTCCCGGCGTTGACTCCTCGGAAACACGGGTATCGGGCATCGACTCACTGGTGGTCGACGACGACGTGCGTCCCGCCATCGTCGGCGAGCGCACCAACGTCTTGGGCAGCAGGCGGTTCCGTCGGCTTATCGCCGAGGGTTCATTCGAAGAGGCCGCCGAGATCGGCCGCCGCCAGGTGCGGAACGGCGCCCACATCCTGGACGTCTGCCTCCAAGACCCCGACCGGGACGAGGCGGCGGACGTGGCCCAGTTCTTGGACCTGGTCACCAAGAAAGTAAAGGCGCCGATCATGATCGACTCCACCGATTCCTCGGTGATCGAGTTGGCTCTGATGCGGCTACAGGGCAAGTCCATCATCAATTCCATCAACCTGGAAGACGGCGAAGCGCGGTTCCAGTCGGTGGTGCCTCTGGCCCGCCGCTTCGGCGCGGCCTTGGTGGTGGGTTGCATCGACGACGACAAAGAGCAGGCCCAGGCCGTCACCAAAGAGCGCAAACTTGAGGTGGCGCTCCGGTCGGCCAAACTCCTGACCGAGAAATACGGCGTCCCCATCGAGGACATCATCTTCGACCCCCTGGTCTTTCCAGTGGGCACCGGCGACCGGAACTACATCGGCTCGGGCGCCGAGACCATCGAGGGCGTGCGGCTGATCAAAGAGGCGTTGCCCGGAGCCAAGACGGTGCTCGGAATCTCCAATGTGTCATTTGGTCTGCCCGCGGCCGGCCGGGAGGTGCTCAATTCGGTCTTCCTTTACCACTGCGTCCAGGCGGGACTGGACATGGCCATCGTCAACTCCGAGGGCATGGAGCGCTATGCGTCCATTCCGGAAGAAGAGCGCAAGCTGGCCGAAGACTTGATCTGGTACAACGGCGATGACCCGGTGGCCGCCTTCGCCGATCACTTCCGGGAGAAGCCTCCCAAAGCCACGACCGAAGAACGCCGGAACCTGCCCCTGGACGAAAGACTGGCCCTGGCGATTATCGAAGGCTCCAAGGAAGGGTTGGCCGAGGACTTGGACGAAGCCCTCACCGGCCGGACCGCCTTGGAGATCATCAACGGCCCACTGATGGACGGGATGGCCGAGGTGGGCCGCCAATTCAACGCCAACCAATTGATCGTCGCCGAGGTCTTGCAATCGGCCGAGTCCATGAAGTTCTCGGTCAGCCGTCTGGAGCCCCACATGGAGCGGACGGAGAGCGCCATCAAGGGCCGGATTCTGCTGGCCACGGTGAAGGGCGACGTTCACGACATCGGCAAGAACCTGGTGGAGATCATCCTGGGCAATAACGGGTACGAAGTGATAAACCTGGGCATCAAGATACCGCCCCAGGAACTGATCGAAGCCTACCAGAAGCACAAGCCCGACATGATCGGCCTCTCGGGTCTGCTGGTGAAATCGGCCAAGATGATGGTCGAGACGGCCCAAGACTTCCGCCAGGCGGGCATCTCCTGTCCGGTGCTGGTGGGGGGCGCGGCCCTATCCAACCGGTTCACCCGGCTCCGCATCGCCCCCGAATACGACGGCATGGTGGCCTATGCCCCCGACGCCATGTCCGGACTGGCCCTGGCCAACACCATCCAGGACGCCGACGAACGGGCCAAGTTGATGGCCTCGTTGGAAGAAGAGGCCGAGTCCATGCTGGCCGCCGAGCAAGCGTCCCGGGACAACGAACCGGAGGTTATTGCCGACGTGCCTCCGGCCCAGGTGAGGCACGACTTTGACATACCCAATCCGCCGGACCTGCGGTTGCACGTTCTGAACGACCATCCCCTCGAGGAGATATTCCCCTACATCAACCCCCAGATGCTCTACGTCAGGCACCTGGGTTATAAGGGCCGGTTCGCCGATGACCTGGAGGCCGGAGATCAAGCGGCCATCGAACTCCATGATTCGGTGAGAAAAGTGGAGGACTTGATGTTGGCCCAAGAAGACATCAAGGCCAACGCCGTTTTGAAGTTCTTCCCCTGTAATTCGGACGGCCAGCGGCTGCTGGTCTACGGCCATGAGAACCAGACCGGGGACCAAAAGGCCGCCGAGGAATTCTATCTCGGACGCCAGTCCCAACGGGACGGCCTGTGCCTGTCGGACTACGTGCTGCCCCAAAGCATCGGAAAGGTCGACTACGTCGGCATGTTCGTCACGTCCATCGGCAACGGAGTCCGGGCATTGGCCGAGCGATGGATGGCCGAGGGACAGTTCCTGAACTCACACATCCTCTCGGCCCTGGCCCTGGAAAGCGCCGAGGCCTTCGCCGAATTGCTCCATCAGCAGATCAGGCGGATGTGGGGCTTCGGCGACCCGGCGGGGACCACTAACCAAGACCTGTTCCGCACCCAATACCGGGGCAAGCGGTTCTCCTTCGGCTACCCGGCCTGCCCTCGGTTGGAGGACCAGGAACAACTGTTCCGGCTGCTGGAGGTTTCGGCCAACCTGGACGTGGAGTTGACCGAGGGTTACATGATGGACCCCGAGGCCTCGGTGTCGGCCCTGGTCTTCCACCACCCCAACGCCAAGTACTTCAACCTGAGCGAACGGGACATCGATCGGCTGGAACAGGAAATCGCTCAGCGCTAGCCGGCTAAGCCGGGTTTTGATTCGGCCAAAACCGTAAGCTCGCTTTGGCTTCTTTACGGTTGACGACCCGCTCCTTGTTCGGCATATAGTCCATGTGCTCCGGTTCGGCCATTTCCCTTGCCGCCCGTAGGTGCTTGCCCCTAAAACTGTCATTCTGAGGAGCGGAGCGACGAAGAATCCCGTTGTACCACAAAGGGTCAAACTAGTGACAACGAGACCTCTCGCTACGCTCGGGGTGACAGAGGGAGGCGTACATTCTGCAATGCCACGGTCCGTTATGATTACTTTTTAGGCAAAGCCGCCATGAGAATACCCACCCTATTCCGGCGCCTGGAGACGACGTGGAGCCAATAACGAAGATCGCAGAAAGCCTGGGCCTGGACCCGGACCACCTGATCCCCTACGGCCGCTACAAGGCGAAGATTTCCCTGAATGCCCTGAAAAAACCGGCCGACCAGAAAGGCAAGCTGGTGGTGGTGACCGGCATCACGCCGACGCCCGCCGGTGAGGGCAAGACCACCACCGCCATCGGACTCACCCAGGGCCTGGGACGCTTGGGGCACAAGGTCTCGGTCAACCTCCGGGAGCCCACACTGGGGCCCATCTTCGGGATCAAGGGCGGCGGCACCGGCGGCGGAATGGCCCGGGTGGTGCCTGAAGACGAGATCAACATCCACTTCACCGGCGACGCCCACGCGGTCGGCTCGGCCCACAACCTCCTGGCCGCGCTGGTGGAGAACGCCGTGTTCCGGGGCTCGGTGCCGGGCCTGGACGCCGGCGGGGTGATGTGGAACCGGGTGACCGACGCATCCGACCGGGGCCTGCGTCAGATGGTCACCGGGATCGGCGGTCCGGGCTACGGGCCGCTGCGGGAGGCCCGGTTCGACATGGTTTCGGCTTCAGAGATCATGGCCATCTTGGCCCTGGCCGACGGCCTCGAAGACCTGCGGGAAAGGCTGTCCCGCATCGTGGTGGGCGAGACCATTGGAGGCGAGCCGGTGACCGTTGCGAAGTTGGAGGTTACCGGGGCGTTGATGACCCTGCTCCACCAGACGGTTATGCCAAACTTGGTCCAGACCATGGAGGGCCAGCCGTCCATCATCCACGCCGGACCCTTCGGAAACATCGCCCACGGTTGCAGTTCCATCATCGCCGACAAGATGGCTTTGGGCTACGCCGGCTACGTGATCACCGAGGCCGGTTTCGCCTCGGACCTGGGCTTCGAGAAGTTCATGCACATCAAGACCCGGCGGAGCGGACTGCCGCCCAGCGCCGCCGTGCTGGTGGCCTCGGTCCGGGCCCTGAAATGGCACGGAGGGGTCCGCCGCCGCGACCTGACCAACCCCGACGCCAAAGCCGTGGTGAGCGGCGGGGACAACCTGGTCCATCACGTCGGCATCGTCCAGGGGTTCGGCCTGCCCTGCGTGGTGGCCATCAACCGGTTCGACTCTGACAGTCCTGAGGAATTGGCGGCCGTGAAACAGATCGCCATGGATGCCGGGGCCACCGAGGCGGTGGAGTGTGACGGCTTCGCCCAGGGCGGGGCCGGCGCCGAAGACCTGGCCCAGGCCGTGGTGGACGCCGCCAAAGGCGACCCGCAGATAACCTACGCCTATCCCACCGACGCATCGGCCCAGGACAAGGTTCTGGCCCTGGCCCAGAAGATCTACGGCGCGGCCGACGTTAGCTGGTCACCCGAGGCCCGGCGGCGGTTGCAGTACTTCGAGTCCCAAGGCTGGGGCGGCCTGCCCATCTGCATGGCCAAGACCCACCTGTCCATCTCCCACGACCAGAGTTTGAAGGGACGACCCCGGGGCTACACCTTCCCCATCACCGATATTCGGGCTTCGGTGGGCGCCGGTTTCCTCTACGCCCTGGCCGGCCGCATCGAGACCCTGCCCGGCCTGCCCTCCCGTCCCAGGGCCCTGGACATGGACGTTACGCCCGAAGGCGAGGTGCTGGGGCTGAGTTAGGCTGGATTCAATACGGCCAGCCAGTGATTTACGGTCTAAGGCGCGTACCACGCTAATCACGTTGTGGGCGAAGACCCCTTATTCCCCACTCGAGCGCCTCTAAAGCGTCCTTTTCATACAGGTGCTCTTTGAATTGGACCCACACCAACTGTGCGAGGAACGGATACTCTTCGGGCACTTTGTCGACCCCGGGTAGTAATACCGGAATCACCGGGATACCTCTTTTTACACATTCAGGAATAAACGCCCTCAGTTCAAACGCCTCCCAATCTCCGAGACCAGACGGCCCGATAAACACAGCTGCTGACTTGACTTCAAGAATAGCTTTTTGAATCACATCTAAAAACGGCCGTCCGGGTGGTATCTGTTCGGTATCGATCCACAGCTTTAGACCGAGCCGCCGAAGCCCTTCTGCGACTACGGTGACTTGGGGCAGAAATACCCTAGAATAGGCCAGGAATACGTCAAATAGAGTATTCCGCATAGGGGCATTAGGAATCGTCACGGGTACCTCCGTTTGACCTAGGTTTAGGTCAATAGTCAGTTTCCGGTGCGCTGTTTACCCTCCGGTCACGCGCTTGACGAAGACGAACCCATGTTCATACGTCCTAGTGCCCCAACACAAACGTCTTCAATTTGATAATTAGCCCCGTTACTGTGGCTCGACCAGGAAATTAAGTGGTTATAGTAACTTTAGTAACAGCCTTTGTCAATGGTTATGACTAGTAGACGATAACCCTCTATCGGTTTGCCAAAATTCAGCCGACTGCCGCTGTCCACAGGAAAGACACCTGAAACGCCCAACGAACCCCATCCCCACAAGTAATTGTCAAACAGCCCGTTCGTCACACCTCCGCGCTTATCAATTGATTCCTTAGACCAGGAACTGACTCCCGACCTTTGACTTGAGCACCATAATGATGTAACCTGCAATAACACGTTACTAACATCCATGTTATATTTAGTTACCGTTACTAATTTATCCGATCGGCTCCCGTGGAGAAGCCAGACGAACCCAAATGACTGATTCCTACCGACCATATGCCCCTCCGGATGTTTTCTTACAGATGCTGAGGAAAACGATGACTTCGGGACTTCCGCGTTGGATAACTAGCAAATCGTTAATGGCTGGAACCGAGCACAATCAGGTCACTTCATCGCGGCTCTTGGCAGCGCTCCGTTTCTTCTCGTTGATCGACGACGGTGGCGCGCCTACCGTCAGACTCGAGGATTTGGCCAAACTGAACGACGGAGAGTTCAGTTATGCCATGAGAGAAATGATCCAGGAGTCATATAAAGACATATTCGACAAAGCCGACCCATCACTATCCACCAAAGAGCAGATAGAACAGGCTTTTCGCCCTTATACGCCTGCATCGCAACGCTATCGAATGATGGTGTTTTTCCTAGGATTGTGCCGGCGAGCCGGCGTTGA
>CAYMZL010000108.1:0-1631 GCA_964394825.1 uncultured Dehalococcoidia bacterium
CCACCGGCCAACGGGCTATAGATGGCGGCGCCCACACCATGGGTGGCAGCGTAGCCGAGTATCCCGTTGTAGTCGTGATCGACGTGCATCCCGTCGGGCTTCGTCGCGGCGGAGGGGTTGAGCAGATTGACGGAAGCGTTGATCAAGCTGAAGGCGCCGGTATCGATCAGTTGCCGGGCGGCGGCATCGTCGTTGCCCCGGGTGATGAAGCCGATGAACCGTGCCTTGCCGGAGTTCTGGACCCGCTGGAGTCCCTCCAGCGCGCCGCCGGTGCGCAAGTAGTCCTCGGTCCATAGATGGGTGTAGGAACGGCCTGAAAGCTCAGGGCGCTCCATGACCGGGCCGTTATGGAGTTGCAAAAAGTCCACGTGGTCCATGCCGAGCCGGTTGAGGCTCTGGTCCACCGAGTCGACTATATGACCTGCGATGTCGTCTAGATCCTCCGCCCGGACCTCAACTTTTGTGGTGATGTATGGTTGGGCCCCCAGGTCTTTGAGCACCCGGCCGAGATTCGTCTCTGAAATGCCGTCGCCGTAGTCCGGTGCTTGATCGAAGTAGTTGATGCCAAGTTCAAGGGCTCGCCCGATGGCTTCCCTCTGTTGTTCGGGCGTGCCCTTGACCATCAGTCCGGCGTTGCCGCCACAACCAAAGCCTATCTCGGACACTTGGACACCGGTGCTGCCCAATTCCCGGTAGTTCACCTTACATTCCCCAGCAAGACTGACATCGCATCGGACCTCTATTTCTCCAGGGCGCCCTACAATCGCTTCTTTGTTACCGGAGCCTGTCGAAGGGCGCATTGCAGGTGGTTCGACATCGTTCCGCGGAAGGACACCATGAGGGGGATCAGCGACGCTGATTATCGCGGCCAGATGCTAGCTGATCACCGGGGGCGTCAGGCCGATCTGTTCGGATATCGGTTTCATGCTCTCCACGATGAACATGATGTGGTCATCCAGGTCTACCCCCAGTTCGTCGGCCCCCTTTTGAATGTCATCCCGGTTGACGTCCTTGGCGAAGGCCTTGTCCTTCATCTTTTTGCGCACCGACCGGGGCGTCACTTCGTCCAGGGTCTTCGACGGCCGGACCAGGGCCACGGCCCGGATGAAGCCCGAGAGCTCATCGACGGCGAACAACGTATGCTCCATCTGTGATTCCCGGGGGATCCCGGTGTGCTCGCCATGGGTAAGCACCGCGCGGACGATGTCTTCAGGGTAACCGTGGTCCCTTAGGATCTGCGCCCCGTAGGTGGGGTGGTCCTGGGGAGTGGGACAGATCTCCCAGTCAAAGTCGTGGAGCAGCCCGGCGATGGCCCATCGCTCCTCGTCGCCGCCGAATCTGCGGGCGTAACCGCGCATCGAAGCCTCCACGGTGTAGAGGTGCTTCATCAGCATCTCGGTTTTCACATGGGTCTTCAGAAATTCCAGGGTCTGCTCTCTACTCATCACGTCCATCGGCGCCGGCCTCCTCTGGCTCTTCGGCCATATCATCCTTTGGGGATTCGCTGTCTAACTGAACGCGCCCCGTGGGCTTGGGCTCACAGCGGACCGCCGTGGTCAGGAAGCCGCTGTGGGCAATCATTCGGTGGTCCGGGCGGACGCTCCGTTGGGTGACGTGCCACGTGCGCAGCA
>CAYMZL010000108.1:1731-7197 GCA_964394825.1 uncultured Dehalococcoidia bacterium
ATCATTCGGTGGTCCGGGCGGACGCTCCGTTGGGTGACGTGCCACGTGCGCAGCAGAGTCTCCATCGACTCGATGATCTGGAACCGGCCGTCTTCCTCCAGGGCCAGCACCAGCCGCTGCACCTGCAGGATGGTGGGCACGAAGCTAAGCAGTATCCCACCCATCACCAGGGCGTCGCCGATCCCAGGCGCCGCCTGCCACGGTTCCGGAACGTCCAAGATAACCCGGTCAACGTCCCGTTCGGCGATGCCTTCGTAGATGTCGCCGATCTTGATCTCAAGATTGGAGGTGTCAGGGATAACCCGTTCGATGTTCCGCATCGCTTTGGGCAGGACCGATTCGTCGGTCTCGTAGGTGATCACCCGGCCGGTGTTGCCGACCGCACGGAGCAGCGCGGCAGTCAACGCCCCGGAGCCCAGGCCCCCTTCAACCACCGTGGCGCCGGGGAATATATCGGCGAAATTGACGATATTGCCCAGGTCTTTGGGGTAGATGATCTGGGGGCCCCGGGGCATCTGCCGCACGAAATCGCCCAGGGTGGGGCGCACCGCCAGCAGGATGTGGCTTTTGTCGGTGCGGTACCATCCGCCGATGCTGCCCCCGATCAATTGGTCGTGAAGCAACCGCCCCAGGTGACAGTGGTAGGTCTCCCCCTCAGCCAGGGTGATCATGTAGCGGCGGGACTTGCGGTCGATCAGCAGGGCCAAGTCGCCGGCTTGGAAATTGTTCTTGTCGGTCTGAGTCTGGTTCAAATCTAGGGTCTGCCTTGACTGGGGATTATTCCGAGGCCGCGACCGATGCCGGACGGCTGCCCTCCAGGTAGGTGGTGTTCTCCGGTGAGTAGGGGTCCATGTGGGGGAAGACGACGATCAGCGAGGCCGTTTCGTCGCCCACCACCTTGAATCCATGCTCGGCTCCGGGCGGGATTACCACGGTGTGGTCCTTCCCCACCGTGTGGGTCTCGCCGTTGATACGCACCTCCAGGGTGCCCTCCATGATCATGATCAGCTCGTCGATCTCGTGGGTGTGAAGTGGCGCGCCGGTGCCCGGTTCGGCGGTGTTCAGGCTGAGAGAGGTGGAGACGCCGTGCTCTTCCAGGGTGACGTCCCACTTGCGGTAGCCCGGCCGCCAGGGGACTTCAGGAAGATGTTTATGGTCGATGATGGGCATATCGGCTCTCGATGTGGTCAAGTGTTCGGAGGCGTGTATCGCAACCGGCGATGCCGTCCGGTGGCAGACATTGTACGCCATTTGCCGTTGTCGGCGGACGCTCCGAAGATTGGCCCAACCCGGACGGCGGCGCGTTTTTTGCCGCAGGGATCACCTAGGCTAAAGTATTGCCCAGACATCGGTTGCCACGATTTCGCATTGCCCAATCACTTGGTCTAAAGTATTGTTCAGACATGGAAAGCGACCAATTTACACTAGATGAAGCAAACGCCTTGGTGCCGTGGCTGGAGGAGACCTTCCAACGGTTGGCCCAAGGACGCCAGGAACATCTGGCGCTGCGGGAACGGTTGGCCGAGTTGTTGCAGCGCCGGCAGAGTAATGAGCCGTCCGGCAGTAACGATGAACTGACCCGGGTCCGAGAGGGCGTGGACCGGCTGGCCAGGCAGATAGAGGACGGGGTCGAGGAGATAATGGACCGGGGAATCATCGTCCGGGACGTGGAGCGGGGCCTGGTGGATTTCCCGTCGCCGCGCGAGGGCCGGGAGGTCTTCCTGTGCTGGATCGGCGGAGAAGAACGGATCGATTTCTGGCACGAGACGGACCGGGGGTTCGCCCACCGGCAGCCTTTGTAGATTGGCGGGTTACCCCAACCAAGGCCAGATCGCGTCAGGCCATCTCGTAGCTCTCTTAATTTTCATGCGGGTGCGTTGTTTCACTTTTGAGCCTGTTAGTATAATTGACCCACTTGGTTTATACGTTAAGTAAAATAACGAACGCATCTCAGTGGCATTACATCTCGCGTTATCTGCCGTATTGCAAGTGCAATTCAGGCGTGTTGTTATACTACATAGCCTAATAGTATAATTACACTGGGAAATAATATACTTAAGTGTAATAAGAAAGGCTCATAGATGGACCCGTCGGATTTTACCGATGGCGCGCCGGGTGAGTTGGTTAAGACCGTCGAGGGTCTTTGGGCGTTTGTCCCTGACCCCCTCCCGCCCCGGTTCGACATAGGCCCCGCCACCGTCAAAAAACTGTCCGCAGCCGACTTGGCGCTGGGGGAATTGAAGGGAATCAGTCAGACGCTGCCGAATGCCCACCTCCTGATCGCGCCATTTTTGCGCCGGGAGGCCATTCTATCCAGCCGGATAGAAGGCACGATCGCAAGTCTAGACCAATTAATTCTGTTTGAGGTGGAACCTTCCCGCGAGATGCAAAATCCCGATGTGGCCGAGGTGGCGAACTATGTTTTGGCCATGGAGTACGGGCTCAGGCGTCTCGAGGAGTTACCGGTCTCGTTACGCCTGATAAGGGAACTGCACGAAAAACTGCTTACGGGGGTTAGAGGCCAAGACAGGAGACCGGGAGAGTTCCGGCAGACTCAAAATGCGATCGGCCAACAGGGCCGCCCGGTGGAGGAAGCGCGGTACATTCCGCCACCCGTAGCTCAGATGACCCAGGCGTTGTCTGATCTTGAGCTGTTCATACAACAGCCCAGCGAGCTTCCATTCTTGATCCAGTTGGCGTTGGTCCACTACCAGTTTGAAGCTATCCATCCATTCCTGGACGGGAACGGGCGGATTGGCCGGTTGCTGCTGTCTCTTTTGCTATGCGAAAAAGGCTATTTGACCCAGCCGTTACTCTATCTGAGCGGATTCTTGGAAAAAAACCGGGACCGTTATATCGACTCGCTGCTGAGCGTGAGTCAACATGGAGATTGGGCCGGGTGGGTTGATTTTTTCCTCGAAGGCGTGGCCCAACAATCTAGTGATGTGGTTGAGCGATCGGGGTTGTTGCTAGCCCTTCGTCAGCAATACCGGGAAAGGGCGCAAACAGCCCGCGCTTCAGCCCTACCACTCCAGTTGGTTGACGAGTTATTCCAGATTCCGGGCCTTACGATTTCCATGGCGCGAGGGCTGCTAGACGTAACATATGTCAGCGCACAGCGTAGCGTGGAGCGCCTTGTTGGGCTTGGGATTCTTGAAGAGGTCACTGGCCAGCAGAGAAACCGGGTATACCTGGCTCCAGGGATATTGAGCATAGTCAATGCGGAATGATGACTCTTAGATTTACTGATGGCAGGCCGCACAAAACCGCTCATGGTGTCCTTCCGCGGAAGGATGTCGAACCACCGCACTCCTTGATGAATATATGTCCGGCGCGGAACGATCCTTCGACAGGCTCAGGACGAACGGGTGGTGTAATGCCATATCCTAACGTGCGCTAGATAAACCGCGCCCGCTCCGTCACCTCGGCAGCGTGGTCGATGTAGACGGTGATGACCTCGCTGAAGAAGTCCACCGCCGCCGTGCCCTGCTCCCGTTGCCCCACGCCCGAGGCGTTCAGCCCGCCGAAGGGGAGATGCACCTCGCCGCCCAAAGTGGAGGCGTTGACGTGGACCATGCCGGTCTCCACCGTGTTGATGTACTCGTAGGCCTTGGTGATGTCCTTGGTGTAGACCGAGGACGACAGACCGAACTCCACGGAGTTGGAGATCTCGATGGCCTCTTTCAGGTCCCTGGCCTTGAATACCGTCAGCACCGGGCCGAATATCTCCTCTTGGGCGATGCGCATGTTGGGTGACACGCCGGTGAAGATGGTGGGTTCCACGTAATACCCCTGGTCGAAGTCGCCGCCGGTCAATTCACGGCCGCCGTAGACCAAGTCGGCCCCTTCTTCCGTGCCGATGCCGATGTACTCCAAGACCTTGTCCTTTTGGCTCTGGCTGGCCAGAGGCGAAACGTCGATCTCCGGATCGATGCCGTCGCCGATCTTCAGCTTGCTGGTCCGGTCGATTAGTTCCGCCATGAACTGGTCGTAGACGTCTTCTTCCACGATGACCCGGCTGGTGGCGGTGCAGCGTTGGCCGGTGGAGCCGAAGGCGCCCTGCACGATCCCGCCCAGGGCCTTGTCCATATCGGCGTCGGCCAAGACGATCACGGCGTTCTTGCCGCCCATCTCGGCCTGGACCTTTTTCAGCCGCTTGGCGCTCTCGCCGTATATCCCGGTGCCGATCTCGGTGGAGCCGGTGAAGGAGATTCCCTTGACGTCGGGGCTCTCCACCAGGGCGTTGCCCACCTGGGCGCCCGGTCCGGTGACCAGGTTCAGCACGCCGGCAGGGAGGCCCGCCTCTTCGTAGATCTCGGTCAACTTCACTGCGCTCAGGGGTGTGGCCGAGGCCGGCTTGAAGACCAGGGCGTTGCCGCAGATGAGCGCCGGGGCGATCTTCCAGGCCGGGATGGCCAGCGGGAAGTTCCAGGGGGTGATGATACCCACCACTCCCAGCGGACGCCGGATGGTGTAGGCCACGGTGTTGGGCAGTTCGGAGGGCGTGGTGTAGCCGAACATGCGGCGTCCCTCGCCGGCGGCGTACTCCATGATGTTCATGGACCGCTTGACCTCTCCCTGAGCGTCGCCGATGGGTTTTCCCTCTTCGATGGTGATGGTATGGGCCATCTCGTCGGCCCGGCGGCCGAGGATCTCAAGGGCTTTGTAGATGACGCCGGCCCGAGCCGGGGCCGGGGTGCCGGCCCACACAGCCAGGCCTTCCTTGGCGGCGGCAACCGCCCTCAGGGCGTCGTCGGCGCCGGAGGTCTGGAACTCGCCCACTATCTGGTCTATTCGGGCCGGGTTGTGGACCTGATAGGTCCTGCCGGTCACCGACTCAACCCATCGGCCGCCGATGTAATTCTTGTAGGTCGTTATCTGCGTCGCCGCCATCGTTTCTTCCTTTGACTGAACGTGAGAAATCTTAGGCCTGGGCCTCTATCGGTCGCTTAGCCGTCGCCCGAGTACTCCAAGCCGACGCCGATCACCTCAATCTGCATCGACCGGACATCAGGCGCGGCGGCGTCGAATCGGACGCCCAGAGTGACATTGATACCCTTGTTGACCTCCGGGTTGCCGGGAACGTCGAACCTGTGATTCAGGTGGTCGCCCCGCAGGTCCAGGTCCATGTGCTCGGCGATGCGGGACTCTCCGTCATAGATTATGACTTCGTGGACCGAGGCATGGTCCCGGGTCCGGAAGCTGACGTACGCTCCCTCGATCCGCATCCTGACGCCATCCAAGACAGCGGGGGTGGGCAGGGGAAAGTGCAGCCAGGTGTTTTGACCCCTGGCGCCTTCGATGCGGACGAAGGGGCCGGTGGCGCGGACCGAGGTGAGCCGGCTGGGGTATTCCACCTGCATATTTACGCCGTGCATCCACAGAGTGCGCTGCGGCATGGGTTCGCCCCCTTAGCTTTCGACCTTGGTATTCGATGTGAAGCTGTTGGCCGCTGCGGACGCGTAC
>CAYMZL010000109.1:0-7149 GCA_964394825.1 uncultured Dehalococcoidia bacterium
GGTCAACAATTGTGCGAGGGCCCATCCACCAGACAGTGGAAGCTCCGGCTAAACCCAGGCCTTCCACTGCCTCTTGGATCCTAGGGAATGAGCAGTAGTTTGCCGGTGGTGGCCCTGCTCTCCAGTTGCCGGTGAGCTTCGGAGGCATCCGATAAGGAGAATGCACCGCCGATCCGGAGCTTCAATTCACCGGAGCTGACCCAGCCCAAAACGTCGCCGGCCCGTTTTTCCAACTCGGCCCGGTTGACGGTGTAGTCGCCCAGTCCGGGGCGTGTCAGCGAGAGGGATCCCGCGCCGAGGATGCCGGGGCTGATGGGGTCCGGGGCCCCGCTGGCCGCGCCGTAGAGCACCATGTGGCCGCGGCGGCCCAGGCTGCTGATGCTCTGATTGAAGGTGGTTTTGCCCACGCCGTCGAACACCGCCCGCACGCCCTCGCCGCCGGTGGCCTTCTTAACCTCTTCGGCGAAGTCCTGCTTGGTGTAGAGAATCACGTGGTCGGCGCCGGCCTGCTTGGATAGCTCGGCCTTTTCCTCGGTGGAGACGGTGGAGAACACGTATCCGCCCAACCGTTTGACCATCTGCGTCAAAAGCAGGCCCATGCCGCCGGCCCCGGCGTGGATGATGACCCGGTCGCCCTTCTGCACGGGGTAGGTGGAGTGGCAGAGGTAATGGGCGGTCATGCCCTGGAGGATGGCGGCGGCGCCGGCTTTGGCGTCCACGCCGCTGGGCCGTTTCATGAGCCGCCAGGCGGGCACCAGGGCCAACTCGGCATAGGTTCCCGGCGCGGTGCAATAGGTGACTTCGTCACCCACCTTGACCTCGGTCACTCCGGGGCCGATGGCCTTGACCACCCCGGCGCCCTCCACGCCGATGGTACGGGGCAACGGCGGGCCGGGGTTTATGCCCTGACGGCTGTAGACATCGGTGAAGTTCACGCCGGCGGCCTGTATCTCAACCACTGCCTCTCCCTCGCCGGGGTCCGGGTCGGCCACGTCCTGGTATTTCATGACCTCCGGGCCGCCGAATTCATTGATCTGCACTGCTTTCATGTTGAGCCCTCCTGAGTTGTCAGCGAGAATGTGGGACCCGGTCGAACCATCGGGCATCGGCCGATGGCGCCGGGGGTGCTGCATAGATGGCGGTTAGTATACACCGGGGATGGACCGGCGGCGGTTGCGGAAGGTAAAAAACAAACCGGCGGTGTTTCAAGAAATAGGACACGGACTCGATGGGCTCACTCACCATGGACGAGGCCGCATGGGAGCCGGCCGCCGGTTCGTAAAAACCGCGGTTAAGAGGCCCGGATGCCCAGGGAGATCAATGCAACCGAGGCGCCGCTGGGAAGGCTTAGCCCGTGGGCGGCGGCCCTGTCGTACATGTCCTGTAGTCTTTGCGACACGGCTGCGTCGGGTGCGTTGCCCTCGCCTTGATGGGTGTCCAGTTCGGCCAGGGTTTCGTAGGCCTGGTCTACGTTCCAGAAGAAGGAAAGCAACCAGGTCAATTCCCGTTCATTTTTAGGAATAGGGATGTCAGACAGGTCGTAGAGCCCGTTCACGACCTTGG
Source organism: uncultured Dehalococcoidia bacterium (assembly GCA_964394825.1). GTDB lineage: Bacteria > Chloroflexota > Dehalococcoidia > Lucifugimonadales > UBA3495 > UBA9611. The sequence continues at coordinate 1,564 of CAYMZL010000109.1, forward strand.
TGTAGCGGAGGATACCGGCTTTGTCTTCCGAACTCTGCCCGTAGAACCTACGGCGGCTCAACTCGGTGATGCGCTGGGAATAATCTTCCTCGCCGTAGATGTTCTTGGGCAGCCACTCGGTTCGAAGATCGACCACGTCATTGCCCGACTCATCTACGATGGCCACGGCGATGTCCGATCCCAAGAGCGCCTCGTATTCGAACTTCACTGCGTCCCGCAGCAAAGCTTCTTGGAGCATCAGGGTCAATTCCCGGGGAATCTTCTTGTACCGCGCTCCGCTGGCCTGGGCATTGGTGTCGGCGCCCACCCCTCCGGTATTGAAGACGTAGTACTGCTGACGGAGTCCACCCTGCTCGATCTTCTTGACGATGTTATAGAGGTTGTTGGCGTTGTCGTCCTCCAGCCCGATGATGAACGGGTCGGAGAAATACTCGACGTAGGGACTGCCGATGGCTCCGATGGCCGCGCCCATCTGGACCGCTTCACCGTACATCAGGACCCTGATGTATTGTTCGGGGCTCAGACGCCGCAGCGGCGGCACCACGGTGTTCTGCCGCATCACGGCCTGCCAGAAAACCTGGTCGGTGTCCTCGATGGGAACGTGGACTCCCTCGGTTTCCCGCCCGTTGGTGATCTTCTTGAGCAGGTCATTGGCCCCCTTTCTGGCCACCAACCTGGAGCGCGAAAGGGTGACCCGCATGTTGCGGACCGGGTTGGAAAGGAAGTTGGGGGACCATGAGTCCAGGTTGACCGGCACGTTCTCCAGGGTCTCTTGGGTGTTGGGGTCTTGGTCCGTGCCGCGGACCGCCTCGAAGGTGATGGGGTCTTCCTCTTGGTTGAGGCCAAAGGGCATGGCGTAGAGATTGTTCTCGGTACCGTCTATGCCGTAGTACAGCGTGGACGGCTTGCCATCCCTGGTGACCTTGACCGGTTCCTTCAGGGGTTGCAGCATCACTATGTCATCGTTCATGGGGTAGACGCCTTCTTCGGCGTCTAACTTCAGGTTGAGCAGCTTGGCCAGTTCGCTGTTGGCCAGTTCCAGCATGATGGTCAGGGTGCTCTTACCGTGGAGGGACGGCCCTATGGTGATCAGCGCCGTGTTTCGCATCTGGCCGTCCAGGGTTTTGGCGCGGGCCATGCTCAGCGCGGCCTGAATCGCCAGTCCATCGACCTGCCTGACCTTGAACATCGCGATGGACAGGGGGCCCATCTTGTGTTCCCCGACGTAATCAAAACCAAGATGCAGCGACAGGCCCCTGGTCGGGGCTTTGAACACCAACTGGGTGATCGCGGCGTCCCGGACCCGTTGCTTCAAATCTTCGGGCATCCCCAGGTCCTCTAGCCAGTGGGGAAGGGAGACTTCAAGAATGTCGGGTTCCTGGCGGCTGATCTCTTCGGAGACGCCGAAGGTCAGTTGACGCCACATCATGGGGATCTGCAGGTACCGCGTTCCAAAGAGCATCTGGCGGGCGTGGAAGGAACGTCCTGGGGCGTCGCCGATCTGGCGGTCGGACTGAATGATCGTGTCGCCGGAGGCCAGTTTCTCCTCCATGAAGGCGTTGATATAACTGAAGACCTCGGTGAACAAGGTCTGGTTCTCTTGGCTGAAAACCACGCCGTCCCGGTTCTTGGCGAACCCGTCGATCAAGTATTGGGTCAGGTCGGGCCGGCGGACGACGCCCAGTTGACTGAAGAAGGCGTACCCGCCGGTGTCCAAGCGCACGACCACGCCGGGCCAGGCCCTTTTGGCCGCTCTCCCGGCGGCATTGGCCTCGGCGGCCTCTTTGTCGATGAGGCTGGCTTCGCCTAGAAACCGCTTTTGCTCGTCTTCGGGAAGGTCCTGCAACACGCGCATCTGGCTGATGAGCCATTCGTCGGAGGGATTATTGTAGGGTGCGCCGGGCTTGTGACCCCGGCGGGCCAAAGCCACCAGGCGGTCCAGTTCTTTTTCGAATTCCGGTACGATGGCGGGGCCGGCGAGGGACGAGCCAGCGGTTGGCTGCGTTTGGGGACTCATGTTTTCCGATCCCGTATCAGGTGACAGATTGTTACGGTGCTGCCGCTGATGGGGCGGTCGCCGGTAACTCGACGGGCATATCGCCCAAAACCGACAGTATGCTACATCGTAGCTGTGACCAAGTCAAAGATTTCCAGGGGTGAATCCCATGTCCGCCGTGGGCTAAACCCAAGTCGCCGGCCACTCATCGTGTCCCCTTTACAAGAACGAGGCGCCGCCGGTCTGGGCCGGGTCCCGAAACAGTCGAATAATCTCCCAACGCCACAGAGATATTGAGGCTGGTGCATGCCATATCGCGAATGGGATTTCGCCATGAAACCGGGCCCGCTCGTTGACCGCCGCTCAGGAACTTCCGATTGCCATTACAGGCGGAAACTGGTAGAATTTATAGGTTGTATCGCTCTCTTCAAAAGGCCGATTCAACCGGCGGTTCCGGGCCAAGAGATTCAAGTTACGGCCCTTCGGCAACCCCCTCAAAGCGCTCCGGAGATTCCCCGTATCACTACGGCGGCCATTTACGAAAACCGAAGATTGACTGAAGGTGGAGGTACTTGAGTGACGACCGAGCAAAGCCTTTCAATATCGGAAGCTCTGACCCATTTTGTGGCGGCCAAGAAACCCGCTAAGTCAGCCCAACAAAGTCATCAGGAACTGGGACGTTTCGTGGCCTGGTGTGGCCGGGAGCGCAAGGTATCCGAACTCTCCCCCTCGGAAGTCGCTGAATACGCGCAACAGATCGGTCTCGGCGGGTCGGAGTCCGTGCACCGGCTTAGCCCAGTCAAAGTATTCCTCGCCTATTGGAAAGACCAGGGATGGATCAATAATGGACTAGCATCCCACCTCCGCGTTCCCCGCACCCGCCGCACCGCCTCCGTATCCAAGACCACCACCCGCAGCACCAACGGTCGTGTATTCTTCAGCGGCTCCCAACTCAGTCAAGAGGGCTATGACCGCCTGGTCAGTCAATTGGACGACCTCAAGGACCAGCGGGCCCTGGTCTTGGAAGACATCAAACGGGCCATGGCCGACAAAGACTTCAGAGAGAACGCTCCTCTGGATGCAGCCAAGGACCAGCAGGGCATCATTGAACTCCGCATCCGGGAGTTGGAAGTCAGTATCAACAATGCTCAGATCCTACCCGAGGGAGCGTCATCCAAGGTTGCCCGTTCCTCCGTCGGCGCAAAGGTAACTCTGAAGGACACCGATTCCGGAAAGACCGTAGCTTATACCCTGGTCGATATCCGCGAAGCCGATGTCTCCGAGGGCAAGATATCCACCGTCTCGCCAGTGGGTCAGGCGCTGTTGGACCGGATGGTCGGCGAAGAGGTGACCATCAACGTCCCCAAAGGCACCCTGCGCTACTTGGTGCAGCGGATAACCGCCAGCAGTTGATTCCCCGGACACCCAACAGCTAGAGGCCAAGAAGGCCGCCCCACTATGGGAGGGCGGCCTTTTGATTTGTCGAAATATGAGCCGGCGCATGACCGGACATAAAAATGGGAAATAAAAAGGCGCCCATTTTTTTGGGCGCCTTTTTGATGTCCTTGGACCTGGCCGGATACCCTACTGGCTGAGCCCTTCCACCACGTCGAAGATGGTGCTCGGGTCGGGTAGAATTCCGGGTTGGTAGGTCTCCCGAAATCGGACCACACCCTCTTTGTCGATGATGATTACGGCCCGGTTGCTGGCCCCGCGCTCCTCGTTCCACAACCCGTACGCTCTGGTGGCGTCGCCCTTGGGGTGGAAATCGGACAACTCGGGGTAGGGCAGGCCCCCCAACGCCGTGCTCCAAGCACGGTGGGAGTGAACGGTGTCGCAGCTTATGCCCAGAACCTGGGCATTGTTGTCCTCGAACCGCTTGTAGTGCTGCCGGAACGAGGATGCTTGAGTCGTTCAACCAGCGGTGAAGTCGAATACGTGGAAGGAAAGAACGACTATCTTTTCGCCCTTATAATCGCCAAGGGAAACGTCCCCATCGGGGGACGGAAGCTTGAAATCGGGGGCTACATCGCCAACTTCTGCCGGCATACTCCCGCCTTTTTTGGTTGAGATTTGAACGCGTCTGAAGGGACGTCCGTGGGCGCGCCCAGCAGATTATAACGCATAATCCGGCGGGAGACATCCATCCCGGTGACGTCAGGCCCCAAGAAGGCGGGCCAAGGCCCCATGATATACTTGGCCGCGTTGTCTCCAGCGAGATTAGAGGCGGGGGGATGTGTACGTGCAGGCGGTGTTTAAGAGCGGCGTTTACCTGCCCGAACTGGACCTCTGGTTAGATTCCACCAGAAGGCGGGAGTTTAGCCTGATCTCCCACGCCCACTCCGACCATACCGGACGCCATAACCGGCCCGTTCTCACCCCCAACACCGCCAAGCTGTTGGGTGATTACCTCAAAGATTCCGACCCCATCCTCCTCCCCTACCACCAGCCCTTTGACGCCCCGGCCTTCACCATGACCCTCCATCCCGCCGGCCACTGCCTCGGCTCCGCCCAGGCGTTGATCGAATCCAAGGAGACCGGGGAAAGGCTGCTCTACACCGGCGACATCAAGAGCCGCCCCAGCCCCACCAACGAGCCCCTGGAAGCGGTGCCCTGCGATACCCTGGTCATGGAGTGCACCTACGGCCGGCCGGAGTACGTGTTCCCGCCCCAGGAGCAGGTATTGGAGACCGCCTACCGGACCCTGAGGATGTGGCTGTCCCGCGGCGAGCGGCCGGTGGTCCAAGGTTGGCGGTTGGGCAAATCCCAGGAGATACTCCACCACCTTTTGGCCGAGGGATTTGACGTCATGGCCGAGGAGAGTATCTTCCTCGGCGCCCAGGTGTACCTGGAAGCCGGGGTGGAATTCCCCGGACCGGTGAAGATGTTCGAAGGCGACTGGCCCGAGGGCTGGGTCCTAATGTTCCCCCCAGGAAAGCGTCGGGAGGCCCTGAAGGGCTTCCGGGGAAAGCGGACGTTGGAACTGACCGGCTGGGCTACCACGGGCAGCATGCCTTGGGGCCGCGGAGCCGACGCCAGCCTGCCCTACAGCGACCACCCCGACTTCAACGAACTGGTGGAATACGTGAAGGCTGTTTCGCCCAAACAGGTCTACACCGTGAACGGCTTCCCGGAACTGGCCGCCCGGCTCCGGGAGTTGGGCTACCCGGCGGTGCACCTGAACGCCCGGGGCCGGAGACAAGAAAACGGCTTCCAGATGAAGTTGGTCTAGCCCGCCCGGCCTCTGCCCAGTTTCAACCGGATCGGCGATAAGTGGGATATGAATCGGCCGGTTAACTAGCCGGTTGCTTCTGCGATGAAGACCGGGATCACGCGATCGGTTTTGTCCTGATACTCCTGATAAGGCGGGTATGCCGCGACTGCGATATCCCAGAGCCGCTGTCTCTCGACTGAGTCCACTACCTCTCGAACTCGCATCGGTTGGACTTCCGCCTCGTCGCGGATCTCAACATTTGGTTCCGCCTTTAAATTGTGATACCACACCGGATGCTTTGGCGCTCCGCCCATAGACGCCACGAGGATATAGCTATTTCCATCCTTCGCTCTCATTAACGGGGTCTTACGGACCG
>CAYMZL010000110.1:0-7138 GCA_964394825.1 uncultured Dehalococcoidia bacterium
GACGGAGTGGCCTTGGATCCGGTAGGTCCTGGCTTCGATGAACGCCGGTCCCTCCCCGGCGCGGACATCCTTGGTCACCTGCAACATCAATTCGTGGACCGCGACCACGTCGTTGCCATCGACCCGGTGGTTCCGCATGCCGTAGGCGTCGGCCAATTTGTACATCTGCTGGTGCACCGCCAGGGTATCGGCCGAGGGCGCGCCCATGCCGTAGAGATTGTTCTCGCAGAAGAAGATGATCGGCAACTTCCAAACGGCCGCCAGGTTCATGGACTCATGGAACTCTCCTTCGTTCAGGGCGCCGTCGCCCATGAAGCAGAGAGTCAGCCGGTCTTCTCCTTTGTATTGGCTGGCCAGCGCCAGTCCGGCGGCCACTGGGAGTTGACCGCCCACGATGGCGTAGCCTCCCATGAAGTTCTTGGAGGCGTCGAAGATATGCATAGAGCCGCCCTTGCCCTTGCTGGAACCGGTGGCTTTGCCGAAAAGCTCGGCCATGACCACGTTGGTGTCCACATCCCTGGCCAGGGCCTGCCCGTGGTCGCGGTAATGAGTGACCACGTAGTCCTGGGGCTCAAGGGCGGCGATGGCGCCGACGGCTATCGCTTCTTCCCCGCTGTAGACGTGGAGAAAGCCCTTGATGTTGCCCCGGGTGTATTGGCGCTCGCACTCGCGTTCGAACTCGCGTATCAACCGCATCCGGCGGTAAAACTCTAATAGTTGTGTCTTGTTCAGGTTATAAAGTTCGCCTATGGCCACAAACTCTCCAGCCTGGAATTGAAGATGCCGCCTGGGGCCGTCTTTTTCGAGGAGGCCCACCGGCGGTGAAACAGCTAGGGCGCTGTTAATCGGCGTGTTGATGCCGGGTTATGGGCTCAGGGCTCTTTTCCGCAAGCCACCGCACCCAAAATGTTCCTAGGACCTCAATCTTATCAAATAAACACGGGAGCGGACCAAGTCTCGCTCCCGTGGCGGGCGCCTCTATGGGTTTGGGATGCGCGGGTTTTTTGTTGCCGGGCCGGGCTACATCATCCGTTCGATGATCTTCTGCGCCTGATCCTGGTCCAGTCCCAGTTCCCGAGTGGCCAATGGGCCGCCCTTGCTCAAGACCGGCTCAGCCTCCTCCAGCGAGGGCCGCTCCCCCTGGAAGAACACTCCCGTGTAGATGGTGTCGCCGAACATCATCGCCTTCTCGCAGGCGGTTTTCCAGTCACCGGTGTCGTGGTCGTCGTCCTCCAGTTTCTTGACCCGCTCCTTGAAGAAGTCGTGGGTGTTATCGAGGTTGAAGGTCACGCATGGGCTGAAAATGTCGATCAGGGAGAAGCCCTTGTTCTTGATGCCCTGCTGTATCAGGTCGGTCATGTGCCTGACGTCGCCGCTATAGGCGCGGGCCACAAAGGTAGCGCCGTTCATGATTGCCGAAGTGATGGGGTTCACCGGCTGTTCCACGCTGCCGAAGGGGGTGCTCTTGGTGGTCATCCCCAGGCTGCTGGTGGGAGAAACCTGGCCGGTGGTCAACCCGTAGATCTGGTTGTTCATCACCACATAGGTAAGGTCGACGTTGCGCCTGGCGGTGTGGGTGAAGTGGTTTCCGCCGATGCCGTACCCGTCTCCGTCCCCGCCGGTAACCAGCACGTTCAGCTCGTGGTTGGCCAACTTGGCGCCGGTGGCCATTGCCAGAGACCTGCCGTGGAGGGTGTGCATGCCGTAGGCGTTGAAGTACCCCGGCAGGTTGGAGGAACAGCCGATGCCGCTGACCGTCAGAATCTCATGGGGGCGAAATCCCATCTCGGCGACGGCCCGCTGCAGCGCGACCAGAACGCCGAAATCGCCGCACCCGGCGCACCAGTCGGGGTCCGACTTGCCTTTGAAGTCCCTGGGCGTAAGGTTTACGGCTGTGCTTGCCATGTTCTCTCCTCAATGGACGCCGGTCCGATTAACGTTACCGGCTAAACGGTGATTTCCTGGTAGGGGACGTACTTGTTGGTCTCTCCGCTGATCTGGGCCTTCACGCCGTCGACGATATGATGGGGCATGAAGGGCTCGCCGTCGTATTTGCGTATGTGCCCGTCGGCCGAGAAACCGGTCTCGCTCCGCAGATACCGGGCGAACTGGCCCGAGTAGTTGTTCTCTACGATTATAGTCCGGTTGGCCTTGGATAGTATCTCCATGATCTGTTCGCCGTGGAGCGGGACTATCCACTTGATCGACAATTGGTTGGTGGAGATTCCTTCGGCGTTCAAGACGTCCGCCGCTTCTTGGATGAAACCGTAGGTGGAACCCCAGCCGATCAGGGTGACATCCGCTTTGGCCGGCCCTTCCAAAGCGGGAGGGGCGATATCATCCAGTATGGTCTCGAACTTCCTGGCCCGTTTCTCCACCATCTGCCGCCGCTTGTGGGTGTTGGTGAACTCGTCGCTGATGAGGGTCGAGTCCTCGTCATGCTCGTCGGTGGCGACCACGTGGACGTACCCCTCAAGCCCTGGAATGGCCCTGGGCGAGATGCCGCTCTCGGTGTCCTCGTACCGGAGATACCCATCAGAGGTCGATGGTCCGGTGATCAGCGCCCCCCGGTCGATATTGGGATGCATATTTATCTTGTCCGGGTCAAAGCTGAACCGGCCCTCTGAGATGTAGAGGTCAGAGATCACGATGGCCGGGCATTGGTACTTGTCGGTCAGGTTGAACACCTCGGGCATGGTGTTGAAGGCGTCCAGGGAGTCGACGGGGCTTACTATGATCCGCTCGAAATCGCCCTGGCTGGCGCCCAAGACCTGCCACAGGTCGCCCTGCTCGGTCTTGGTGGGGACGCCGGTGGACGGTCCGGCCCGCTGCACGTTGATGAAGACCACCGGAATCTCCATCATCGCAGCCGCTCCAACGGCCTCGCTCATCAAGGCGAAACCGCCGCCGGAAGTGGCGCACATAGACCGGGTACCGGCGTGAGCCGCGCCCACCACCATGTTGGAAACGGCGATCTCATCCTCGGCCTGCCGGACCATGATCCCCAGGTTTCGGGCGTTGGCCGCCATCCAGTGCAGCACTCCGGTCGCGGGGCTCATGGGGTAAGCGGCGTAGAACTTGACACCCGCGGCGGCGCCGCCCATGGCCAGGGCCTCATTGCCCGACCAAACGGCCAGCGGCTTCTCCCCAACCGGCGGCGGCTGCTCAAAGGCCTGGAAATGATCTTGCGCATAATCGAAACCGGCCTTGGCGACGCCGACGTTTTCGTCCACCATGGCCTGGCCCCGCCGCTGGAACCGGAGGGCCAAGCTCTCTTCCAAAATGGAGAAATCGATGCCCATGAGGTACGCGATGGCGCCGATGCCCACCGTGTTTTGGACCAACCGGTTCCTGCTCTGAGTCAGTTCTCCCACCGGCAGAGGACAGAGGTCCGCTCCCTTTTCTTCGGAACCAGGATCGATCGAGTCGCTGTTGTAGATGATCCGGCTGCCCGGCCCCATCAGTCGCTGGTGCCGGTCCATGGTGTCTTGGTTGAGGCACAGGAGCAAGTCCAGCTTGTCGCCGTGGTTGAGAATCTCGGCGTCGCTGATGCGCATGGTCAGGAAGATGTGGCCTCCCCGGATGATGGACTGGTAGGCGTTGTAGGTGCACAGGTGCAACCCGCGGCGGACGATTATCCGCGCCAGAATGTCTCCCGGCGTGGCGATGCCCTGTCCCGCTTCGCCGCCGATCGCCAATGCGAAATCATAAGTTCCCAACCCCATTTGGTCCGCTCCTTGCTTCCGGGTCTGGGTAATGCCATCGGCCGATCTCGTTATTTAATCACCCGCCGGCCCAACTTATCCTGTATCTGGAAGCCGGTCAACACGGGCTTGCATCTTGATTGGGCTACATGTGGATCGCCCGGCCCTGGGCGCCCAGTGCAGCCTCCTTGAGCATCTCGGAGATGGATGGATGGGCATGGACCGCCGAGCCCAATTCCAGGACGGTCCCCTCCAGCATCCGGGTCATGGACAGTTCGCCCAGCAACTCGGTGACCTCGGGGCCGATCATGTGGCCGCCCAGCAGTTCTCCATACTTGGCATCGACCACCAACTTCACCAACCCGGCGGTTTCGCCCATGGCCAGGGCCTTGCCGTTGGCTTGGACGTTGAACGTCCCCACTTTTATCTCTTTGCCCTGCTCCCTGGCCTGGGCTTCGGTCAGGCCGAAGCTGGCGATCTGGGGCATGCAGTAGGTGGCCCGGGGCATATAGGTGTAGTCCAACGGCTGGGTCTCCAGCCCAGCGATGGTCTCGACAGCCACGGCCGCCTGGGCCGACGCCACATGGGCCAGCGGCATCTTGCCGGTGACGTCGCCGATGGCGTATATGCCGGCGACGTTGGTGGCCATCTTCTCATCCACTGTGATGCCGGTCTGGCCAGTTGCGATGCCGACGGTCTCCAGGCCCAGGTCTTCCACGTTGGGCTGGACCCCGATGGCCACCAGGACTTTATCGTACTCCAAAGTCTGGGCCGCGCCGTCTTTATCCAGAGTGACCGCCACCCCGGAACCAGTGGTGTCCACGCCGGTCACTCCGGCGCCGGTCAGGAAATCGATGCGGTGCCGCTTGAAGGCCCGCTCGAGTTGGGCGCTGATATCTTCGTCTTCGCTGGGGACCAACCGCGGCAGCAATTCGATGATGGTGACCTGGACGCCGTACATCTTATATATGTAGGCGAACTCCACTCCGATGGCCCCGCCGCCGACGATGGCCATCGAGGATGGCAGGTCGCTGAGCACTATGGACTCGCGGCTGGTGATCACCTTGTCGCCGTCGATGGGGAGTGGCGGGATGCTCCGGGGGCGGGACCCGGTGGCGACAATGATGTTCTTGGCCTCTATAACATTTACATCGCCTTCGGGGACATCTCCGGCGGGCGCGACCTCCACCTTGCCGGCCCCGGCTATCCTGCCCGTGCCCGTGATGTGGTCGACCTTGTTCTTGTCCAGCAGGAAGGCCACTCCCTTGGTGTTGCGCTCGACGACCTTCCGGCTGCGGTCTATGGCCACGGAATAGTCGGCATGGAAGTTGTCCATCTTCAGGCCAAACTCGTCGGCCCGCTTGATGTAGGACAATATCTCGGCGTTCTTGAGCAGGGACTTACTGGGTATGCAGCCCCAGTTCAGGCACACTCCACCCAGGGCCTCTTTCTCGATGATGGCCGTCTTCAGGCCCAGTTGTCCCGCCCGGATCGCGGCCACATAGCCGCCCGGCCCCGAGCCAATCACCACCAAGTCGTAATTCGATTCCATTTCCACCTGCCGGTTATGTTAGCCAAGACAACCGCGGCTCCGTGCGTTCCCCATACCCAGGTTTTATCATAACTCAAGATTATAGCGGCGGCCCTCTATCGATACAATACATACGATGCGCGTTAGGCCACGCCTGGTAACCGGCCTCCGCGCCGGGTAATGTTCACCGGGTCAAGCCTGGGCCGAAAGCGGCGATACGCTGGGACGCTAGGCATGAATCGTGGGCGTGGTTCATTGTCGTGACCAGCCGTTTCTGATACTATTTAGTGGTTTAGATGCGGCGGCCGGCGTACGGGCCACGCAACCGTCCCAGGCGGGAGGAAGAGACATGAGAGTTGGGCCCTTGGGCATACCCGAACTTGTAATCATCGTTGTCGTCATCCTCTTGATCTTCGGCGCCCGCCGCCTGCCCGAGATCGGTGCTTCCATGGGCAAGGGCATCCGCACCTTCAAGACCGCGTTGATGGGCGAAGAAGAGAAAGAAGAATCAGAGAAACAGCCGGCGGCCAGCGGTAAAGACGACAGCAGCACCTAGACCTGGGCTTTGTGGATCTACAAGGGACCGGAGTCCGCTCCGGTCCCTTTTTGTTGCCCTGAATACGGCCTGGGCAAGGTTTCGTCATTCCGGCCATCGCCGGAATCCAGGCCATTCGGCGTAACCGATGAACAGAGTCTCGCAACTGTCACCCTGAGTGGAGCGAAGGGTCTCTTTGTTCCTGAGTAGTGCTGGCCCTACAACAACGAGATTCTTCGGCTGGCGCCTCAGAATGACAAATTCGGGGGGCCAGACCTTTTCTGCATTTACCACCTACGCCATTCCGGCGAAGGCCGGAAGGTGGATTCACATTTGAAGTGCAACACTTGATTCCAGAATACCTCGGCGGGGGTGAGGAAGCCCAGGCACTTACGAGGGGTATTATTATACGCCCGCACGAGCTCAGCAAACCGTTGGTTGGTCACCGCCGCGAGGTCGGTCTTGCGCGGCAGAGTGCGGCGCATCCTTCCGATAGCGTTCTCGACGCCGCCCTTTTGCCAAGGAGAGTGGGTGTCGCAGAAGAAGGTCTGGATGCCGAGAGCGTGGAGCCGATGATGCCGTGCGAACTCGGTGCCGTTGTCGAAGGTGACCGTCTGACGCCATGGGGCGGGCAATGGAGCCAATATCTTTCCGATGATGTTGGCCATGGGGTCCGCGTGCTTGCTGGGGGGCCGGGCGGCAATCAACAGGCGGGAGTGGCGCTCATGCAAGGTGAGCACCGGCTGCTTGTGGACCCCGAATAGCATCAGGTCACCCTCCCAATGACCCGGCGTCGTGCGGTCCTCGGCTTCATTGGGGCGTTCGGAGAGGGGACGCCGTAGGTGGATGAAGCGGGCAGGATTCCCGCCCTTGCGCCCGCGCCAGCCACGTTTGGATTTGGCTCGGGGCAGATAGTGGCGCCAGGAGTAGTCATTTGTGCGTGCAATCTGGGCGTAGATGAACCGGTAGATGGTCTCGTAAGAGATCACGGGTTTCCCTTGCTCATGGGCAAGCCGGCCAGCGACCTGCTCTGGCGACCAACCTTGGCCGAGCCTGGATAACACACGGTCACGCAGGCCGCTATCGCGATCGAGGCGTGATCCGACCCAACGGTGGGACCGGGCTCGTTCATGAGCATAGCTCGGTTTATACCCGGTGGTAGGTGAGCTGTTACGCTTCAGTTCCCGAGCAATCGTCGATGGCGCGCGATCCAGACTTGCAGCGATTTGCCTGATCGAGTTGCCTGCAGCCTGTAGCCGGGCAAGCTCACACCGCTCTTCAATGGAGATCTGCGTATATCGGTTTCCCATGACAACACCTTAACCTGGTGTTGCACTTCGTTTGTGAACTTAGGGAATCCAGGGAATT
>CAYMZL010000111.1:0-7138 GCA_964394825.1 uncultured Dehalococcoidia bacterium
CAACGGGATGCACGTCGATCACGACTACAACGGGATACTCGGCTACGTTGCCACCCATGGTGTGGGCGCCGCCATCTATAGCCCGTTGGCCGGGGGCTTCCTCAATGATGGCGCCGTCGCCGGCGGCCCACCCCATCCGACGGCCGGTGGAAGACGCTCCCCTGAGGCCATGGAAACCGGGTTGCGGCAGGCTCAGGCTTTGAGCTTTCTCTCAAGAAAACTAAATCCCGACTCTCAGGCGGAAGACCACGACTTGGCCGAAGCGGCTATCCGCTTTGTCCTCTCCCTCGAGGGTGTGACCACGGTCCTAGGCGGCTTCTCTGACAAGGAGCAGATGGAGGAAATAGCGGCGTGCTCGGGACGAGGGCCTCTCTCCCAACAAAATATGGAACAGCTAGAGATGGTGTGGCGCTCCAACTTCGGTCGGCGAAGCTGATTCTTTCCCCGGCGCTGTTCTCGAATATGGCTAATGCCGCGCGCGGCGGATCGGTGATGGGGCCGGGCCGGGATGAGTCCAAACAAGAAGTCTGATTTGACGCCGATGAAGCGGCTGTTGTAGCCTCTCCGAAAATCAATCGTCTGTCGCAACCTCTCCAGATTGGAGGATGAGCCATGGTTTCCATCAATAAGTCACGAGGGGATAGATCGCTCCGCGCTCTCGTCGATCCTGACAGTGGCATCATCAGCAGGAAAGCCTATGTCGATGAGGCTATCTATCAGCAGGAACTCGAGCAGATCTTTGCGCGGGCGTGGCTCTTCATAGGCCATGAGAGCCAGGTGCCGAATCCAGGTGATTTCGTTGTGTCCCGCATGGGCGCGGAGGAAGTCATCTTGGTGCGGGACCGCCGGGACAAGCAACTGCACGTTTTCCTGAACTCGTGCCGGCACAAGGGGATGAAGGTCTGCCGCTACGACGATGGCAACACCTTGGTGTTCACCTGTCCATTTCACGGCTGGAGCTATGACACCGATGGCCGGCTGGTAGGGGTGCCCTACTACGACGCGGCGTATTCCAAGGAACTGGACAAGAGTAAATGGGGGCTGCACGAGGTAGCTCAGATCAGCAACTACTACGGGTCGGTCTGGGCCACGTGGGACCGAAAGGCGCCATCCTTCGAGGACTACGTGGGCTCGTGGGCCCCGAGCATTCGACATTGTTTTCAGAGCACCGACGGCGCCGACAACGGCGTTGAACTGTTCAACCCGGTCATGAAATGGCGCATCCCCACCAACTGGAAGTTCCCTGGGTTTAGCTTTGCCGGGGATGCCGCTCACGCAGCCATGACCCACCGCTCGGTCAACGCCGCTGGCATCGGTCCCCAGGGCAACAGAGACGGCGGCGACCGGTCCCCGATGGAAGCCCCGTTCCCTTCCACGGGCTACAGCGTGGGCGATCACGAACTGGGCCATGGAGGACAAAACACCATCTACGATCAGCCCGGCGCGCGCCCATATCGTGACACGTGGTACACCGTGCCGGGGGTTGACGAGTACTACCGCAAAACTAATGCGGAAAAGCAGAAAAAATATGCGGGGAAGTACCTGCCTCCGGGTGGGCATGGCGGCGGGCATTTCTGCATCTTTCCCAACGTCATCATCGACCATTGGCGTATCCTGATGTGGCAGCCCCACGGGGTGGGAGTAACCGAGAGCTGGCGGTTGTTCCAGGTCGATAAGAACGCGCCTAAACTGGTGAAGGACGCCCAACGCAGGTATGTGATGCGCTACTGCGGGCCGGCCGGCCTGACCGAGTCAGACGACATGGAGAACTGGAATTACGCCTTTCCAGCCAGCCTGGGGACCATCGCTCAACGCCTGCCGTACAACTTCGAAATGGGGCTCGGACACGGCCAGACGAATGAGCGATGGCCGGAGGTGACACTCAACTACCGGATCTCCGAAGAGCCCGCCCGGGCCCGCTTCCGCCGGTGGCTGGAGTTCATGGAAGCCGGTAGCTGGGATGATATACACCCAGTGAAGAAGAAGTAGTCGAACACCGAGGCGCCGCTGGAGTCGCCGCTCCCATCGGTGGGGGTTTTAGAGAGCTCCAAGAACGGCGCCCGTTATCTTCTCCAACCCGTTATTTATTCCCGGTGGAGGGCGCCATGGTTCAGAAAGGCAAATCTGAAGACCCGTTGAACGCCGACGGCACCGTGGCTCTCCAAGACGTCCCAGAAGGGACCAAAGTCAGGCTGGCGGATGGTGTTATCGCCGAGGTCACCGCGAACCCCCGCGACGGTGGTTGGCTCTTCATCCGCTTTGTTGAGTACCCCGAAGACCCTTCAAGAGTCGGCGAGGAAGACATGGTCTTCTGCGCCGATGTGCTGGCAGTGGTCTAGTTACCCCGCCAGCAGGAAATCCAACCGAGGAGTTTCGAACATGGCTCTGACTCGTGATGCGATGGAGCAATCCTTGGAGCGCCTGCTCCTAGAACGGGAGATCGAGCAGTTCCTGTACATGGAGGCAGAGTTGCTCGATGAGCGTCGATTCAGCGAATGGATCGAGCTGATCGCCGATGATATCCACTACCACATGCCCATCCGGCGCAACGTGAAGTTCGGCGAGCAGCACCGGGAGAACAGCGACGCTGAGTCGGAGATCTCGTGGTTCGACGAGGGAAAGGAAACCTTGGCTGGGCGAGTCCGCCAGATCAACACCGGTATCCACTGGTGCGAAGAGCCGTTCTCGCGCGTCCGCCACTTCGTCTCCAACGTGCAAGTCGTCAGCGTCCAGGACGACGAAGTGAATGTGAGGAGCCGCTTTATCGTCTACACCAACCGTCTGGCCGATGAGGTGAACCTCTTCGTGGGGAAGCGGGACGACGTATTGCGGCGGGACCCGGACACGCAATGGAAAATCGCCAAGCGAACGATTCTCCTCGACCAGAACGTCCTTCTCGAGAAGGTCATCACCACCTTTTTCTAGTATCGCGCGAGATTACCGGCTGAGGGGAGACTGTGGCACTGATCGCGGAATGGAGGGCCGACGGCGAGGTTGAAACCGTTCTCGTCGTTGACGATGAAGATAGCACGGTGCTCAAGGCGCTGGCGGCCGATCCGACGGTGCTGTCCAATCTCCTCACCGACATGGGTGACCTGAGCGCCTGGCAGGACGGGCACTCGATCGACGACGACAAGCGCAGCCCGGCCGCATGGGGTGAATTGGTCATTGCCCGGGCCGATACGGGAGAGGTAATAACGATGGACCCCGAGCGGTTTTGGGACGGCATCTATCTTTGGTTTCGGTCTCGGGGCGTCGACTACGACACACCGCTTCCATGAGGTGACTCGAAAGAGGCAGGTTCCCAGGAAGCCGGGCCTCGGTGAGTTGGAGAGCGCGTTATTTTCGGACCGCCACCCGATTACGTTCCACTCTTCACAATGATATAGAGGGGCTGGGAATTTGGCGCAGGCTGAAGTCTGCTACATCTCCACCATAAATCGGATCATGCGGCGTTCGAAAGCCCGTCGAGCCAATCGCCAATCCCTAGAACAACGACCCTCGAAGCCAAAAGGCATGTCGGTGGCGATTGCTCAACCCAGGTTGAGCGGTTGAGCGCAACGGCGTTTCCTGAAAGTAGGTACTAGACCGGCCAAAAAGCCTCGAATTCTGTCTCGCCGCCGAGGTTTCTGCCGTCTGGCAAAGAAAGGTGGCGGCCGGCCAGCAATGGGACCGGCAGGCTCTCGACTAGGTCTATGGCTTCGGGCGCCTGCTCCAGTCCCCACAACGCCGGACTTCCGACGTTCTTCCCCTGAATCAATACCTTGAAGTCACCCAGACCACCCGGCCGGACCAGGTCCAATATCCCGGCGCGGTTGGACTGCATCTGCCGTGGAGAAAGGCCGTGATCTCTCAGATGCCGTTGAAAGCGGTCCACGTTCAGATTGGACAGGAAATCCCGCTGGGTGACCATTCCGAAAGTATGCAAGCCCGCCTTTTCCCCCGCGCGGGCCGCCGATGTGAAATCCACCTGGGCGGTGATGTCCTGGCGGCCGATCCGGGTCAGGGGGGAGTCGGTCTGGACGTGCCGGTGGTAGGTGACCAGGGCGCCTCTGGGCCGCCGTTTTGGGTCATAAAGGTCCTGGGCGGTGCGGCCGTAGTCGATGGTGAGCACGAATCCCCGTTCCAGCGCCGCCGCGATGCCATGGGACCACCGGTCCAGCGCCAGGTTGATCTCGGCGGTCTGGCCCTGGGCAAGGGTGATTCCAAGTTCATCCAACCGGCCGGCCAGGGCTGGGTCCGACGGTTCGCCGGTCAGCTCCACAAATTCTGAACCCGCCAGGCCCACATAGACCTCTTTCAGGCCGTCGCCGGCCATCACCACTTGGTGTACGGGGAAGGCGTCCAGGTATTCGTTGGACAGGACGCAGCCCTGCAGACCCCGGAAGGGCGTTCCGTCCGCCAAGACCCTGCTTGTCCTAGGCGTCCCGGACTCAACTGGATCAACCGTCCGGCGGTCCACGCAGATGTAGTGCAAAGACGCGGCGAACCCCGGCGGAAGTCCCGTGGCGTAATCGCAGATGTCCCGGCAGAGGAGCCCGTGTCCCGCGCCGAGTTCCAGGACCGTAAAGGGAGAGGGACGGTCCATCAAGCGCCACATCTGGTAGAGTTGGACCGCCAGAAGGGCGCCGAACGCCGGATGCACCGCCGGGCTGGTGTAGTAGTCTCCATGTGCCCCGACCGGCTCCCGGTCCGTGTAATAGCCTCCCTGGGGCCAATAGAGGGCAACCTCCATGAACTCGGCGAAGGTTAACCTGCCTCGTTCCTGGACCCGCCGCCTGACTTCTGATTCCGCACTCATAGGCCGCTGACCATATCCCTGCCGCCCGTTCGCTGGGCCTAAAAAACAAAAGGGGCCTGAATGGCCCCTTTCGCTAGATTCCTGCCAGATGTTTCCCGTCTAGGTCCGCTGCTCTATTGGAGTGTATTCCAGGTCCATCTCTCCGATGTACTCCGTGAGCGGCCGGAGCAACATGTTGTCTTTGTACTGCTCCACGCACTGCAGTGTCCAGCCGGGGATGCGTCCCAGTGCAAAGATGGAGATGAACAGGTCGTCGGGGATCCCCAATAGGTAGTAGATCGACCCGGCGAAGAAGTCCACGTTGACGCAGATGCCCTTGGACCGGTAGGGGACCATGGTGTCTTCTTCCAGGTGCTGGAGAATCTGGAACCACTCGGGGTGGCCCTTCTTCTCGCCAAGGATCCGGGAGCGGTCCCGCAGGTGCCTGGCCCGGGGATCTTCCGCCTTGTAGACCCGGTGGCCGAACCCCATGATGCGGTCGCCTTTGTCCAGAAGTTTACTTGCGTACTCGGCGGCGTTCTCCGGGTTGCCGATTTCCAAGGCCATCTTCATGACTTCTTCGGCAGCCCCGCCGTGGGCGGGACCTTTCAAGGTGCCCACGCCGGTGACGATGCAGGAGTGGAGGTCTGAGACCGTCGAGGCGGTCACCCTGGCGGCGAAGGCCGATGCGTTGGGGCCATGCTCCGCGTGCAGGATGAAGTCCACGTCCAGCAGGTCGGTGGTCTCCTGATCGGGCAGTTCGTCGAAGAGCATGTAGAGGAAGTTCCCGGCATGGTTCAGGTCCGGGTTGGGGGCCACGGGCTCCAGGCCCTTCCTCAAGCGGTGGTGGGCCGCGACGATGGTCGGCCCCATGGCCGTGAGTCGGATGCCCTTTCGAATAGTGGCTTCCACTGAGTTGTCAGTCACTTCGGAATCGAATGCGCTGAGGGCTGAGATTCCGGTTCGAAGGGCGTCCATGGGATGGCCGTTCTTAACCAGGTCCAGCACCTGGATAACGTCGTCAGGGATAATCCGGTTGGCCCGCAGTAGGGCGTCGAAATCGGCCAGTTCCTTTTTGTTGGGGAGCTTGCCGTAGAGAAGGAGATAGACCACTTCCTCGAAGGTCGACTTTTCGGCCAAGTCATGGATGTTGTAGCCGCGGTAGAGCAGCTTACCTTCTATGCCGTCGATGAAACTGGACTCGGTCGTGTCGAAATAGACATCCTTGAGTCCTTTGATGATCTCTGGGGGCATGGTCCACCTTCCTTCAAGGCATGCGGGCGCGTCCACCTTATCGGCTTTCGCAAGAACGGTTTTTGGCAGGGTTTTTCGGAGAGAAATCGACTGGATACGGGGTGCGAAGTTATGTAAATCTCCGCGCTCAATTCGTGCCTGATTCTAGCATTGCCCCATAGGGGTGTCAAGCTGAAACAAGCGTGGCCGCGCCTCCGCCGGGAACACGATTCCGGCGCTCCGCCCGTGCTCCATGGGTCTCACTGGGTGAGTGGAGCGCCTTGGACGGCGGCCCCCCAGTCGTTACAATATACGGACGGGCCGCTGGCGTCCACACCGGCGTCCGACACTCAATGGAGGGATGGCTGAGTGGACGAAAGCGACGGTCTTGAAAACCGTTATAGGGGCAACTCTATCGTGGGTTCGAATCCCACTCCCTCCGCCAGAACAGGCACGAAATTGGCTCCGACCACTTCGCTGAGGTCTGGGCCTTTCTTTGGTCCCTACAATTTTCTTCACAGGAGTATCAGCCGGGGTGGCTCCCACTGCGGCCAGGCGCCTGCGGGACGAGGCCATGTTGACGACGCTATAATCCGGCTTGGTTCCCGCTCCTTGGCGGGGCAATTATGCCGGATTAGCAATCCTTGGCTGGCTATGCGTCAGGCTGAAGTCTCGACGCTCAGTTCATAATGATCCAAGTTTGGAGGTCCGGTAAAAAGACTGCCAAACTTGGCGATTTGTTCTTGGTAGTACCCGCTGCTGGATTCGCCCGCCAGCATATCCGCTTCCGATTCCCAGACGGTGATGGAGATGGCTTTGCCGCTGCCGGCATCAGTCATCAGGTAGGCCCCTTGAAATCCCTTCTGGGCTTTGGCGGCCGGGACCACCGAGTTATTGTAAATATCGATCGCCTCCTGGGTCTTTCCTGGCTGTACTTGGACAGTTGCAACTCTCGCGTGCATCATTCCCTCCTGCCGATTCTCATTCGGGCATATCAAACCGGTCATCGTTGGTCCTCAACCGATTGATGGGCTACTTTACCATATGTCCTGGTAACTGGATCTCCTGCCTAACGCTCCTGCAGGATGTTCCCGGACAGTTCAGCGATCTTGCTTACTTTGACCA
>CAYMZL010000112.1:0-7127 GCA_964394825.1 uncultured Dehalococcoidia bacterium
CAAGTAGCGGTTCACAAGTTCTCCAACGTGCCGCGGCGGCGGGCCACGACCTCGATCCAGCTAAACAGGACGAATCCCACCAACGCATACCCCAGCCCGACGGCCAGATCCCCCAGCAGCAAGGGAAGCGAGGCAGTAAATTCGCCACCGGCGGCCAGAGTACGCGCCGCCTCGATGCTCCGCGTCAAGGGAAGGGCCTCGCCAAGGAACGACAACGCGGACGGGAGCTCGCTCAGGGGAATGTTTGCTCCACTCACCAGCAATATCGTGAATATCATAACGTTGCCTAAAACCAACGAATCAAGGAATACATATGCAACCGCGCCCAGGAGCAGGCCCAGGCCCGACACGGCAAGGGTGCCAACAGCGATGGTTAGCAGAATGGCTGGCCAGGTTGAAAGGGGCAGGTCCAAGCCGAACACCAGGATGGCCCATCCAAAGCCCACCACCACGAATACCGCGGATTCCGCCACGTGAACAACGGCGCGTCCGAAGAAGAGGGCCAGCCGGTTCGCCGGAGTGCCAATGAGATAGATCAGCGTACCTAGATTACGCTCGGCGGTGATAACACCTGCGATGGTAAATCCGCTCAGGCTGGCGATCACCATGGCATTGCCGACCAGATAAAACTCCAGAGGCTGGCTCCCGCCGGACAACCCAATCAGACTGAAGAAGGCCATCCCGCTCAGAGGCAACAGCAGCCGCTGGACAAGGTAGACCATCGGGGTCTCCCAAAAAAACAGCGCCCGATACCCATAGTAGGCCGAAGCGAAGAATACCCGCATCAGACGAACCCCAGGGTGCCCTTTCGACGCGCCAGCCTGAGAAATATTCGAAAGAGTATCGCGGCCATCACCAGAAGCACCCCGCTGGTGGCGAGAAGTATCAGCCATGCCAGGACTATATCGCCGAACTGGAGGGTGCCCAGGCTGGAGCCCTGTAGCGCCCGGGCCGCCCAATACGGAGGGAGCGCATAGCTGAAGGGCAGGAACCAGCCCGGCAATAACGCCACGGGAAATAGGAAACCGCACAGGATAAAGACCGGGTACTCCAGGCCGCCGAGAAACTGCTCCACGGGCGGCCAGAGGATGGAAAGCGGCGCAAATACCATTCCCATCGCCCATAAGGAGAAGAGGGCCATGAGCATGGAGACAGTGAAGCTAATAGGTTGTTCGGGAGTGATCGGGTATTGGAACAGCCCTGCCCCGACCACATAGGTTACGACCATGGAGGTCAGGGCCAGGACCATGTTCGCGCCCATCTTCCCGCCCATAATCACCATGAGCGGCGCCGGCGACGCTTCAAGTAGCTCCAAATTGCCCTGGTAACGCTCGCGCGAGGCAGCGTTGGAGCCCGTAAAGAGGGTGACGGCGAACAGACCCGATAAACCTGCTCCCACGACGATATAAACCGGCTCAAAGCCAGGTTGATTGCGTAACATGTAGATGGCCGTGACAGCAATGAAAAAGGGCTGCAACAGCGCGTTGAACAGCATGAAGAGAGATGCGGTCACCTCTAACAGCTGCACCTTGGCGCTGAGTATGTAAACCCGCGTGTAGTAAATCATTCGGTACCGCCTACCAGGTGAACGTAAGCATCTTCTAAGGTGGCCTCCCGGACGCTGACCCTACCCACGTCCAGGTTGTCCAGGCTCGCCAACAGTCCCGGCACCGCCCGGTCGCCAAGTTTGGTCTGCACGCGCAAGACCTGACGCAGTTCGTGGGATTCGATGGAGACGGAGTCCACAAAATCGAGAGCACGCAGCCGGTCCAGATGCTGTGGTTCAGCGCCGAAAACCTCCAACTCGACTACGCTCAGGTCACTGACCAGCTCCTTCAATTCTTGCGGCGTGCCTTGGGCCACGATCCGTCCCTCCTTTAGGATGGCGATACGTTGGCACAGGGCGTCGGCTTCGAACATGTAGTGCGTGGTGAGTAATATGGTTTTTCCCTCAGACTGCAACCTCTTGATGATTTCTCGCAAGTCCCGGGCCCCAACCGGGTCCAGCCCCAATGTGGGCTCATCCAGGAACAGGACTTTCGGCTCGTGCAACAGGGTGCGGGCGATGTGCAGGCGTTGTTTCATCCCCCGTGAGTAACCGGCCACCCGCTCCTCGGCCCGGTCTTCAAGGCCCACCATTTCCAACATCGCTTCGATACGAGAGCGAATCTTCTTCGGCTCGATGCCATACAGTTCAGCGAAATATCTGAGGTTGTCCCGGCCGGAAAGCCGGTAGTAAAGTCCGCGCTCTCCGCCCAATACGAACCCGACCTGAGAACGCAGGGCGGCAGCGTCTTTCACCGCGTCATGTCCCAGGACCATCACCCGTCCGGCGGTTGGGATCAAAAGGGTGGTCAGAATCTTCACGGCCGTAGTCTTACCGGCGCCGTTGGGTCCGAGCAGTCCGAATAATTCCCCCTCCTCGATCTGGAGAGAGACTTCGTCCAAAGCCACAATCTCTTTTGTGCGTCGACGGATCGTGCCGGTGGTGACTCGAAAGACATGCCGGACGCTTTCGAGCTCAATTGCGCTCATGCCGCCCTCCATTCGAGACCGCAGGCCGGGTTAATCCCATCCTCCAGATGGGTTCGAGACCCCGCGACCGCTCTAAATCAACCAAACAAACTTTGGCCTCCGCCTCCCGGCAGTTGGAGACGTTACCCGTAGCCTTCCAAGGCTCCCCGGCATACGCCAGGTCCAGATCCGATTGTTCCATTCACTTGCCTTCTTCTGGCGAAATAAAACCGGTAAAAAAAAGCCTCCCGCATTGGGGAGGCTCTCCAAGTCAGTGACAGGATTATTCCAGAGTTGCTATGGTCTCCCCAATGCCGAATGTACATGACCCAGGGCCATGACATCCATAATAGTCAAAAGGACGGGGAAGCCCACCATCGGATTTTTCTCCTCGAAATACCCGGAATAAATGAAGATGGTGTATCTTACCACACCTTGCCGTGGCTCAGTCGAACGGGGCGCTCCGGGAATGGAAATGGTGCTAAATGCCGAGCCAAAAACTCGCCCGCGCCTTGGTTAGGTTTGGCCGCCGTTACTAGTGGCACCGCCCACCGGAGAGAACCGCTTTTGTTGGACCACAGAATTATGCAAGACGCTCTGTTAGCTTCTTGCGAAATGGCATCCGTGCACAATATGACTGATACGATACCTCTTCGCTAAGATTGTCACTCGAAATAACGTAAGCAGTCGGGGAACCCCAGTTACCTACCCGAGGACCAACCCAGACAGTTGACCGGTAAACCCGACTGCTAACGCAAGTACACGCCCGATGCGGATTGAGACAAATGGTCTGAAACCTTGTTTACCCGAGGAGCATGTGTTCCACCGTGATGTCCTCTTGCTCCTCCTTAGGGGCAAGTTTGGTTACCACGGTATAGGGAACCCGCTGGCTGATGTAATCTGCGATCCTATTGAATCGAGTTGAGTCATAGAAAGTAGTTTCGTCTACTATGAAGAATGGGAAGTCCGAGAGATAGGCTTCCCGTCCGGCCAGCATGAGCACAAGGGCTACTGTCTCTTTCTCTCCCCGGCTCAAAGTATTAATGGAGCCTTCCTTACGCTGTCCCTGGAATCGTCGGAAGATCTTCAGGTTGAATTGGTCATCGAGGTATATCTGCTCGAAAGCTTCATCAAACTCCAATAAGTGGTACACTTCCTCGATACGAGTGTTGAACATCTTCTTTACTGCGTCCTTGACCTCCTCCGCTTTGGTCGTCATGTACCAAGCTGCTTGCCGGTGGAAATCGGTCTCTTCCTGTAATCCCGTAATCTCTTCGTGTACGTTTCCAATAGCGTCGATTCGCTGTTTGAACGTCTGGATTTCCTGATCCGTACGAGCGATCCGCTCATCCAATTTTCGCTGAAGTTCCCAACGTTCCCGAGTGTCTTTGTCAAAAGAGGCTTCGAGTTGGGTGACCAGCTCACGTTGCTCCTTGTCCTGGGGAATTAGTTCGTCGATCCTAACCTCTAGTTTTCCCAACTCATCGCTGCGAAGCTCTATGTCACGGCGCGAAGTATTGAGACGCTGTCTGAGGTCCGACCTGACCTGGGTCCAACGTTCCGCAAGTTGGTTTCTTTCCTTCTTTCTCTGTTCTAGGTTCCACTGGCGTTCGTTGATGTCGGTAGCTAATTCACTCTTCCTTGTTTCTAAAGTGCTCTGGTGTTCTCTTAGCCGGTCGGCACTGATGGGCTGGCCACAGCCAAAGCACTCGTTGGCCTGGAAGCGCAGGTAGTTGCTCCAGTTTTGGTCAGTTACTTGCAGCCTCCTCTGCGTGTATTCCATATCGCCTTTGAGGTCAGAGGCTTCGTTCTCCAATTGCTGGACGCCTTGATCCATTCGAGCCAATTCCTGTTCAACATCAGGATGTTCGTCCTCGAAATCTTCAACAATCCTCCTTAGCTGGGCCTCCTGGTTAACAAGTATCTCCAGGCGTTCCTTTAGGCGATCCCTGTCACCGTTTGTCCGCGTGAGCCCTTGAGTAAGCTCCTGCAACTGCAGATGCGCCTGCCTCAGTCGACGCGCCTCCTGCTCGTTTCGGGCCAGTCTTTCTGGCGGAATGTCCTGTTGGGCTTTCCGTTCACCCTCTAGCTTTTCTAGCTCCTCTTCCTTCGACCGTAGCTGGGTGGTAAGTGTCTCTAGCGCCGCCACTTGGTCGCGGTGCTGACCCAGCTCACCCGCCACCCTGGTTCGCCTCTGCTCAAAATATGCGGCAAGAACCTCATAGTGGCGATAGTCGGAGAAATCCAACAAAGTAGTCCGTAACGGCTTCCCTGTCTTGACTCTATCAATGAGTTCATTATCCTCAGAGGCAACGCAGAAAAGGTTAGCTTTCCTCCCCTCATCGTGAATAGGCGTACCAGACACCGTCAACGTGTTGTCCCCTCCCAGCCTAAGTCTGCGAACGTACTCAGACCCATCGATTGTCAGCTCTACGCGACCGCTTTGCTCGAATGTATGCAGGAAATAGTCACGGCTGCGTAGATCCCGTGCGTCCAAGATCAATGCTTGGAGGGCATGAACCAGGGAGCTTTTCCCCGCGGCATTCGGCGCAGTAATGATATTCAGCCCTTTCTTAAGTTCGTACTCCCGTCGTCCGAACAAGCCACCGATGTTCTCCACAACCAACTTAAGACCATTCCCCTGCTCGACAACCATTATTTGGCCTCCTGACTGGCTCGCCACTGAGCCAGAGATCGCTGTACCAGCTCTTCTAGGTACTTCCTCGTGTTTGCCGATAGTTTGTCCACCCCTTCGGGAACATACCGGGGTTCATGCTCCTTCAGAATATGGACACCTTCCATTGCTATCTGATCGAGAAGTCTAATACGATCTGCTCCAGCTCCTCTGTCTTGCTCAGTCCGTTCTGTCTCAACGTCTCCTCCGAAACCGGGTAGGGGCCGAATCTTTTCTCTACCTTCCACTCTGCCGCCCTCCTTACCTGTTCAGGTATCTGCCAGTCGTGGAGTTCATCGGTTAAGTAAACCTCCACGTAGAATGGGTGCCTCTTCTTTACGGTCCAGGCATAAAACAGTGCACGTCCGTTGTTTTTCAAGAGAAATACGTTGCGGGCTGCCTTACCAAGAAAAAGTTCTGAGGCATCCCGCCTATAAGTGTACTGCATTGCTTTCTGTGCTGGCCGGTTAGAAGTTACTACGATAAGCATTGCCATCAGCAAACCTCATAGTCGCACCCGTACGGGTGCGACTCTAGATCGTTCCTTCAGCGTAGTAATCCATAACGAGCTTCTCTACATCGCGCACACTCTTCATCGGGTGGTTATCATCTATTCGTTCTATCACCGGTTCCCAGGGAATCATGAATTGTTCACAGCGATCCCTGGCAATTTTTTTTAAGACTTCAGTACTCGGAATTGGGAATTCAATCTCAAATAGGCGGTCTCGAAGCGCTCGGTCCATCAGGTCGATCTCGTTGGTGGTCAGAATCACCACCGCCTTGGCGGTGTTGAGACCGTCAAGTTCATGGAAGAGTACATTGTTTTGAGCAATGTGCCAACTTTCTCCCTTGACCCAGTCACGGCGTGGAAATACACTCTCGGCATCATCAATTAATATTATCCTCCGCTCATCGTTACTGCCTCTGAACAAGTCGGTGATGAGCTGCTCACTCTCCCCATAACGGGCGCGGGCAATGTCGGAACCGTCCACGAACAACAGAGGACAGGTGATGTCCCTCGCGAGTGCCTTTGCCATAGCGGTTTTGCCTACCCCGACTTCCCCCCAAAAAAGGAATCCCTTTATGCCTTCTTCGATCCGTTTGCTAAACTGGTGCTGGATGATACGACGAACTCGGTAGAATATCTCCCGATATTCATCACCGTGGAGCTTGAGGATATCCTCTTGGATATCCCGGAAAGGCTCCAGTCGCCGGAACTTACTTGCTGACTCCCTACGTGTTGCCATGCTTTTCGATCAGGGCCTGCTTTGCTGCTGTAATCCAAAGCTGCGGTTCAAGTAAATCTGGTTAGTTCGGGTTCGGACTCTTTCAAAGGCTCTCAGAACATCCGGGCGGACGTACAGAGGGTCAGTGGAGGAATCCTCAAAAAAACGGAGGCTCAGCGGCCGTTGCCGATCGTCCATTAGCAGGCTAATCCAGCGTGGTTCGCCGTCGATGCCTGCATTTCTCCCGAACTCCTGCCTCGCAGTCATCTGGCTTATGATGCCCGTATTGGGGTCGGCGTTTGCGGCTACGCTTCGGACGGGGCCGTACTGCCGGAAGGCTTGCTGCATGGCAGGCCTCCGTGTCCGATGCGGAAAACGCTGAAGAGGAGCGTCGGGGTCTGGAACTTGGCGGGCAAGCGATGATGCTCCGAGCAGCCTGCCCAGGAGCTTTGGGCCAAGATCTGGGTTCGCGATGTCCAGGGTATTCACGAACGGGTCCCAGAGTGGCGGTATCAGGTAAACATCGGTAGACGGGTCGTACTCCAAAAAACCCCAAAAATCGAAGTCTTCCAGGGTCTCCGGCCATCGCACAGAGCGCATCACATTTTCCGCCTCGTTGGGATAGATGTGATCGCCTCTCTGGTGACAATGCACAATCAACCCGACAAGCGATTCAGCTCCGCGGATATTCTGCCACTCCCAGTGGGCGCTTG
>CAYMZL010000113.1:0-7106 GCA_964394825.1 uncultured Dehalococcoidia bacterium
CCCTTCCCCCGCGCCGGGGAAGGTTAGGATGGGGGGTCGGTCCGCCGTTTAGTCCGGACGAAACTCCACCACCATCTCCTCGGGGCCGAAATCCACGGAGTGCACCATCGCCGTGTACTGCAGGTACAGTTCATAGATGGGCTTGAGGTGCTCTAATTCCGACTGGTCCATGCCCAGACCCGCCCGGTCGGCCATGAACCTGAATTCTTCCAAGGAGATTTCTTGACCTGGGTTATCAACCATTAACGTCACTCCTAGAAACCGAGTAGAGAATCCGAAAAGATAGGTGATTATACATCGGGCCGGGGTCCAGAGCGGCGGCCATGGAATGTTTCCTGACGCTCGGATGAAGAGACACAGGGCGGGTTTGAAACCCGCCCCTACCCCTGCAAAAAAATGTTCGCAGATTGCCTTCCGCCAAAACCATCACCTTACGTAGGGGCGGGTCTGTGACCCGCCCTGGTTGATATTAGACAACGTAATCGCCGGAATGACGGAGGCGGCTCTGCCGATGTTCAATGACAGAGCCGCCTCTCAGGTTCCCAGTCCCGATAAAACCGGGATGTCCCCTAGGCGTACTTCCCGGAGTCCTGGGGCACGGTGCCTTCCTTGCCCTGTTCGGCCATCTCCAGGCGGGTGGTCCTGGGCCAGGTGCGCTTCAGACCGTCCTGGAGGTTGAAATGCAGCGTCCCCAGACCCTGCACTTCCAGTTCGACTTTGTCGCCGTTCTGCAACGCGCTCAAACCCCGGTGGTTGGTCCCGGTGGCGATGACGTCTCCGGGTTCCAATTCGTGGATGGAGCTGACCCACTCGATGATCCTCGGAATCTTGTGGGCCATGTCGTCGGTGTTGAACGACTGCTTCAGGTCCTCATTGACCCATAGATTGATCGCCAGCTTTTGAGGGTCGTCGATCTCATCGGCGGTGACCAGATATGGACCCATGGGCGCGAAGGTGTCTCGGGACTTCATCTGATAGAAGGTGTTGCCACCGGCCTGCAAGCCACGGGCCGAACCATCGATGAAATTTAGGTAGCCGAATATATAGTCGTAGGCGTCTTCCTGTTTCACGTTGCTGGCCCGCTTGCCAATCACCAACGCTATCTCGGCCTCGCCCTCGAAGATGGTGGCTGGAATGTCGGGAAGAACCATGGTGTCGCCGTCGCCAATCACGGAGTTGGGCGACTTCTGGAATGCGTTTATGGGGGCCGGCTCGTCCCGGGTGCCGTCCTCCATGTAATTCACCGCCATGCAGATGATGTTTGGGGGTTTGGGCAGAGGTGAGCGCAACCTGACCTGCCCGATGGGCGTGCCCTGACCGCTGTCCACCGCCCGTTGCAGCGCGGCGCGGTGCTGGGAGAAATTCTCGATAACCTTGCCGATCAGGTCTTGGGGCGAGGTGTGCTCGATGCCGCTCACCACTCCCGATACATCGACCACGGTGTCGTCTTTTACCACGCCGAGTTTGAAGTCGTCGAAGAATACGAGTTTCATAGCTCTCCTTCCGTTTGTCCACCGGGTTTCCACCGGGTTGGGGTTCAGTCGAATCGGGCCCCTTAAACCCCTTAGCGGGCATGTTACTGAACCACCGGCCCGGTGGCAAGCCTGGGAGGGACGCCCAGGCGCGGGCTCCCTGGCCCTATTCTGCCTGGTGGGGCTATTCCTGGCGTATAGTAAGGACGGCCCGGCCAAAACAGAACAATTGACATGCGAGCAGGGACCCAATGACCAGCTACATCGACCATCTGGAATGCACCGTCTGCGGCAAGAGCTATCCCCACCAGCGATTGATCGGCGTCAGCCCATGCTGCGAGAAGGTGTTGTTCGCCCGCTACGACCTGGCGAAGCTGGGCCGGGAGGTCGACCGCGACAGCCTGGTCATCCGGCCCGATACCATGTGGCGCTACGCCGAGTTGCTTCCGGTGGACGACCCCGAAAATATCGTCAGCCTGGGGGAAGGCGGCACCCCCTTGGTCAGATCGGTCAACCTGGCCCAAAAGCTGGGAATGACCAACCTCTACATCAAGGACGAGGGTTTAAACCCGACGGGCACCTTCAAGGCCCGGGGCATATCCGCCGCGGTTTCCAAGGCGGTTGAGTTGGGGGTGAAGGGGTTCACGATGCCGTCGGCCGGCAATGCCGCCGGAGCCGCCGCCGCCTACGGGGCCAGGGCTGGGATGGAAGTCAAGGTCTTCATGCCCCAGGACGCTCCCGACGCCAACAAGAAAGAGACCCTGGTGGCCGGGTCGGAATTGAACCTGGTGGAGGGCCTGATAAATGACGCCGGCCGCGAGGCGGTGGCCGTGGCCAAGGAGCTTGGGTTATTCGATCTCTCAACCCTGAAAGAGCCGTACCGGGCCGAGGGCAAAAAGTCCATGGGCCTGGAGATGGTCCAACAGCTTGGCTGGAAGATGCCCGATGCCGTGATCTATCCCACCGGCGGCGGCACCGGCATCATCGGCATGTACAAGGGGTTCAAGGAGTTGCTGGAACTGGGTTGGATCGAGGGGAAACAACCCAAGTTCATCTCGGTGCAGGCCGACGGCTGCCAGCCCATCGTCAAGGCCTTCAACGACGGGGCCTCCGTCTCCGAGCCCTGGGCCAACGCCACGACCAAAGCCGACGGCCTGAGGGTGCCCCATCCCTTCGCCGACTACCTGATATTGGAAGCCATACGGGCCACCGGCGGGACCGCGCTGGCCGTGTCGGACCGAGAGATGATCGACGCGATGTACGAGATGGCAACCGCCGAAGGTATCTTTCCGGCCCCGGAGGGCGCGGCGACACTGGTGGGGTTGAAACACCTGCTGGACCAGAAGTTCTTGGACCCAGATGAGTCGGTGGTCCTATTCAACACCGGATCCGGCTACAAATACCTGGACCTGATCAGCGGCCTTCCGCGCATTTAACGGCGGAAACGACCCCGGCCTAACGATTGCTGACACCGGCCCGTTGCCTGTTTCCAGACCGGGGCGGTACGATGGATTCCCCAAACCCCAACGAAAGGGGCCGCAGGTCTCTCACTCGGGGAGACCCGGCCCTTTTCTATATTTATTTCCCGGCGAAAGCCCCCTCTGAATCTTCCGGCAGACACCGCTTCGGACCCCTTAATACAGCCGTAATACTTTCGGTGCGATTATGTCTATATGACGTAACTGGACCCCGGGCCGATGGGTTTCCCAATTGTCATGCTGAGCGAAGCGAAGTATCTCGTGCGTGCGGTAAAGAGACTCTTCGCTGACGCTCAGGGTGACAACCGAAAGGCCCCAACCCAGTCCCCGGACAATAGACGGGGCCGGAAGACGGGAGATTGGAGGCGAGATATGAACTGGATCGATTTGGTGCTGATCGGAACTTTGGCGGCGGGTGGACTGATGGGCATGTGGATCGGTGCGGTGCGCGCCTCTTTCAGCGTTCTGGGGGTCATAGCGGGTTTCGCGGCGGCCGCTCAGTTCCGGAACGACGCTGCATCATGGCTTGCCGGATATCTGGCCAACGAGACCGTGATAGTTGTCCTGTCCTACGCTATCATCATATCCGCCACGGCCGTTGTGACCCTGGTCGCCGGCGGTATCGTCCGAAGACTGGTCTACGGCATGTTTATGGGCTGGGCGGACCGGTTGGCCGGCATGACCGCCGGCCTGGCGGTGGGCGCGGCCTTGGCGGGCGCCATGGTCCTGGGCATGGCTGGACTGTCCTACGCCAACCACTCCCTGAATGAGGGAGTGACCGCCAAGGTCTTGGCGTACACCCCCTACGACGCCGGCGATACCTCCGGACTGGAGGCCAGGCTCACCGAGTCGGCGCTGGTCTCGATCTTGGTTAGCGCGGCGGACATCATTCCGGACCGGGCATTCGATGTGGTGCCGGAAGACTGGCGGGACGCGCTGGACATTTTGGAACGCCGCCTGGGGAGCATGGAAACCGCCCAAAGGTAGAAGATTCCAGCAGTCTCAGGCACCTCACCAAACGGCGCCGGCGTGTCCTACGCCGGCGCCGTTTTTGTTTCCTCCGAACCCGTCACGGTCACCCCCCGGCCATTCGACACACCCGCGGCAAAAAAGTTATTATTGCGGGAACTTAGGACGGCAACCAAATTCAGGGGCGTTTTTAGGAGTGATCTATGCGACGCGTAGCCATCGTTTCTCCGGTCCGCACCGCCGTGGGAAATTTCGGCGGTTCCATCAGAGATGTATCAGCCGACGAACTGGCCAGCACCGTGATCAAAGAGGCGCTGGAGCGAAGCAAGCTGGACCCGGCCAAGGTGGACGACGTGATCCTGGGTCACGGGTATCCCAGCGGCGAGAACCCGGCCATCGGACGTTTGGCCCTCCTCAAGGCCGGCCTTCCCATCGAGGTGCCCGGCTATCAACTCGACCGCCGTTGTTCCTCGGGCCTGCAGGCCATCCTCAACGCCTGCATGATGGTGCAGACGGAGAATGCGGACGTCGTCATCGCCGGCGGCGTGGAGAGCATGAGCAACGCCGAATATTATGTTAACGAATCCCGTTGGGGCGCCCGTTTCGGCTCGATCACCCTGCACGACCGCCTGGCCCGCGCCCGGGAGACAATCTCCCCCGAGGACCGCTTCGGCGTCATCTCCGGGATGGTGGAAACGGCGGAGAACCTGGCCAAGCAGTACGAGATATCCCGGGAGGAACAGGACGAGTACGCCCTGCGCAGCCACCAACGGGCCATCGCCGCCCAGGAAGCGGGCAAGTTCGATGCTGAGATCGTCACGGTGGAGGTCCCCCAGCGCCGCGGAGACCCGGTGGTCTTCAACAAAGACGAGGGCCCGCGCGCCGATACTTCCATGGAAGCTTTGACCCGGCTGCGCCCGGTGATGACCGACGGCTCGGTCTCGGCCGGAAACTCCAGCAGCCAGAATGACGCCGCATCGGTCTGCCTGGTGGTGGCCGAAGAGAAATTGGATGAATTGGGCCTGGAGCCCATGGCCTTCCTCAAGGGCTGGGCCGTGACCGGCTGCCATCCCGCCACCATGGGCATCGGCCCGGTTTCCGCCGTGAACAAGCTGATGGACCGGGTCGGCATGTCCCTGAACGACATGGACGTGATCGAACTCAACGAGGCCTTCGCCGCCCAGGTGTTGGCGGTGCTCCGGGAGTGGAAACTCCCCAATGAAGACAACCTGAACGTTAATGGCTCGGGCATCTCCCTGGGCCATCCCATCGCCGCCACCGGCGCCCGTATCCTGACCACCCTGCTGAACGAGATGGAGCGCCGCGACGCCCAGTTCGGTCTGGAGACCATGTGCGTGGGCGGCGGACAAGGCGTCGCCGCCATGTTCGAGCGCAAGTAGCGAGCAGTCAGCATTCAGCAATCAGCCCGTAGGGGCACGGTCCCGATGGAATCGGGATGCCCCTACGCATATGGGGAAATATAATGGCCAAGAGCGAGGACATCGCCGACGTACTTGTCATCGGCGCCGGGGCCTCCGGCGCGGCCTTTACTTGGAGCCTGGCCCAGGCCGGAATCAAGGTGGTCTGTTTGGAGCAGGGCGGATGGGTGCCCACCGACGCCTTTCCCACCTCCGAGCCCGGCGCCCAGGTCCGCTTGCAGACCGATTTCCACCCGTCCCCCAGCTTCCGGGGCCTGCCGGAAGACTATCCGGTCAATGAGACCGAAACCCCCATCGCGCCGTTGATGTACAACGCTGTCGGCGGCAGCACCATTCACTGGGGCGCCCATTTTCCCCGCTTCCATCCGTCGGATTTCCGGGTCAAGACCTTGGAGGGAGTCGCCGACGACTGGCCCCTCTCCTACCAGGAGTTGGAGCCCTACTACGACCTGAACGACAAGATGATGGGCGTCTCCGGACTCCGGGGCGACCCCGCCTACCCGGAGAAACCGGAGCGGCCCTGTCCTCCACTGTCCATCAGGACCGGCGGCCGGCTACTGGCCAAGGGCTTGGACAAGCTGGGCTGGCACTGGTGGTCCTCCGACACCGCCGTCTCGTCGGTCACCTACGACGGCCGGGAGCCGGACATGGGCTGTTTCCTCCGCTCCTTCGCCAGCACCGACCTGAACTACTGGCCCGCCGCCCTCAAGCTGGGCGCACGCCTGGAGACCCACGCCAGGGTTAGGGAGATCACGATCGACGACTCGGGCAGGGCCACCGGGGCGCTCTACTACGACGCCGACGGCGGTCTGAAGGAACAGAAGGCCAAGGCAGTGGTGCTGGCCTGCAACGGCGTCGGCACCGCCCGTCTCTTGCTCAACTCGACCTCGGCCCTCTTCCCCGACGGCCTGGCCAACAGCAGCGGCCTGGTGGGCAGGTGCTTGATGCACCACCCGGTGGGCGCCGTATTGGGCATCTTCGACGAGTGGTTGGGAACGGAGGACGGCGGCCCGAGGACCAGCACCATGCTGAGCCAGGAATTCTACGAGACCAACCCGGCCCACGATTTCATCCGCGGCTATGACCTCCAGGTGCTGTCCTTCGGCAACGCGCCCCTTGCCACGGCCCTCGGCGGCCTCATGGGCCAGAAGGTCGCCTGGGGCGAGGGCCATCACGACGAGTTCAAGGAGCGGTTCGGCCACTCGGTCGGCATCGCCATCATGTCCGAGGACCTGCCTGAAGAGCACAACATGGTCACCCTGGACCCCGAACTGACCGACAGCGACGGCATACCCGCGCCCAAGATCAACTACACCGTCAGCGAGAACACCGCCAAGATGCTGGAGCACGGGACCGCCCGGGCCACGGAAATCATGGAGGCCGCCGGGGCCAAAAAAGTGCTCTCCTCCAAGCTGCGCCGCAACGCCGGCTGGCATCTGCTGGGCACGGCCCGCATGGGCGAAGACCCGGCCGGTTCGGTGGTCGACCGCTGGGGCCGGACCCACGATGTCTCCAACCTGTTCATCATCGACGGCAGCATCTTCACCACCGGCGCCTGCGTGAACCCCACCCCCACCATCCAGGCCCTGGCGCTGCGCACGGCCGACTACCTGAAGGGCGAGGGCGGGCAGGTGATTAAGTAGCTGACGGCTTTGAGCTTTCAGCGGTCAGCAGATAACCCCGCTGTCACCCTGAGTGAAGCGAAGGGTCTCATTGCTCTCGGTCAACGTTGGTGCTCTGACAACGAG